>PWMM01000156.1 GCA_003558195.1 Syntrophomonadaceae bacterium | reverse complement strand
GTATGCCCAGTGAGATGGCAGATGTTTTTGAATCCTACAGCCGTCTCCGGGAAGTGCAGTTGGATCTAACAGCCGATCCTGATTATGATGTGGATGTTTTAATTATCGGGGGAGGAGGAGCCGGAGCTTCGGCTGCTTTAAAGGCCCATGAAGCCGGAGCGAAGGTTCTTTTAACCACGAAACTGCGTTTTGGAGATGCTAACACCATGATGGCCCAGGGTGGTATTCAGGCTGCTGATAAAGAAAATGATTCTCCGGCTACTCATTACCTGGATCTAGTAGGTGGCGGCCGGTTGGAAAATGTTCCTGAACTGGCTCGTGCCCTGGTAATGGATGCACCACTGGTCATAAAATGGTTGGAAGACCTGGGAACCATGTTTGATAAAAATGAAGAAGGGACCATGATAACCAGCCATGGAGGGGGAACTTCCCGCAAGAGGATGCATGCTGCACGTGACTATACCGGGGCTGAGATTATGAGAACCTTACGCGATGAGGTTCATAACCGGGAAATAAACCTGGTTGAGTTTAGTCCGGCAGTGGAAATATTACTTGATCAACAGGGTCGTGCCGGTGGTGCAGTTCTTTATAACCTGGAAACGGAACAGTATTTAATTGCCAGGGCTAAAACCGTGATTATTGCCACCGGGGGATCAGGCAGGTTGCATTACCGCGGTTTCCCAACCAGCAACCACCACGGGGCTACAGCTGACGGGTTAATCATGGGTTACCGGGCCGGGGCTAAAACCCTTTACACTGATTCTATCCAGTACCACCCGACCGGCGGTGCTTATCCTCCGCAACTCCTGGGGCTTCTGGTTACTGAAAAAACCCGCGGCCTGGGCGCACAGCCACTTAATATTAATGGTGAGCAATTTGTTTATCACCTGGAAACAAGAGATGTAGAATCTTCAGCGATTATCCGTGAATGTGAGGAAAGAGGGCTAGGGGTGCCTTTACCGACCGGCCTTACTGCAGTTTGGCTTGATTCACCCATGATTGAATTAATCCATGGAGAAGGAACTATTGAGCGACAACTGCCGGCGATGCTTCGACAGTTCCAGCGGTTTGATGTTGACATCCGTAAAGAACCGATGTTGATTTACCCGACCCTGCACTATCAAAATGGCGGACTTTTAATAGATGATCAAGCCCGTACCAGTGTAGAAAACCTCTATGTAGCCGGTGAAGCAGCAGGTGGTATTCATGGAACCAACCGGCTAATGGGTAATTCACTGCTAGATATTTTGGTTTTCGGCCGGCGAGCCGGCACCAGTGCCGCTACCAGGAGCAAAGATCTTCCCGTTCCTGAAGGACTAAACCTTGATCACTTGACTGCATATCACCGGGAACTGGAAGAGACCGGCGTGGGTGACGGGCGGGTTGGACCGATCCTCCTGCCACGCTACACTCACCGCTAAACCCTGTGGAACAGGGGGACAGGTTCCTTGTCCTATAAAATAAGGAAATTGCAACTCCTGGGACAGAAGACCCTTCCCTCTGTTTCAGGAGTTGAGAACCGGTACCAGAACCTCAGCCAGGGTCAAAGGGCTTCCTCTAACTAAAGGGCTTAATCTTGATCGCGTGGATGTATATCAATGGGAATTGGAAGAAACCAACGCGAGTGACGGACGGGCTGGCCCGGTTTTTTCCAAATGTTGTTAAACCCGCAGCTATGGGAGTTGGGATAAAGGAGCTGTCACTGGAACCCAGGGATTTAGGAAATAGCAATTCCTGGGACATGGAAATTGTTCACCTGTCCCGAGGTTTGTGATATTTTTTAGCTTGCGGTCTTTACCAAAGAGGTTGACCGATCTATAATATTGTATGTCAATTTGCAGGATGAACGAAAAAGAACGTATTAAACTGCTTTTAAAAAGGCTGGCTGAATTTTACCCGGAAGCTAAGACAGGTTTAAAATATAATAATTCTTTTCAGCTGCTGGTAGCTACGATACTATCTGCCCAGACCACAGATGAACAGGTTAATAAGATTACTGCAAGTTTATTTAAAGCTGTTCCTTCTGTTGATGTTTTATCAAGGATGAAACCTTCAGAACTGGAACCTTTCATAAAAAAATGTGGTTTGTACCACCATAAAAGCCGTTACCTGATAGAGACAGCCAGGATCCTTGTAGAGCAATACAACAGCCTTGTGCCCGGTGAACTAGAGGAACTTGTTAAATTGCCCGGGGTGGGACGGAAAACTGCAAACATTATTATTAGTAGTGCCTACGGTAAACCGGCTATTGCTGTGGATACTCATGTATTCAGGGTTTCTAAGCGATTGGGGCTGGCAAATGGTAAAAATGTTAATCTGGTTGAAAAACAGCTGGAAAAGGTAATTCCGATTGATCAGTGGAGTGCTACCCATCACCGTTTGATTGCTCATGGCCGAACATTCTGTAAAGCTCGCAATCCGCACTGTAGTAGCTGCTTCTTGGTTGATCTTTGCATGCATATAAGAGAAAGGGGAGTGGCCCGTTGACAATAAAACACTTAAGCAGTAAGGATGTCAGGCTTAGCTGCAGCCTGGACAATGTAAATTTTGAAACAACAGCTGATGTTCCTCCGCTCGAAGGGATGATTGGACAGGAGCGAGCTGTTCGGGCAACTGATTTTGGTCTGAGAATAAAACGCCCCGGTTATAACATATTTATGACCGGGCTAACCGGGACCGGAAAGTCGAGCTATGCCCGTTCAATCGTGGAAAAAATATCAGCTGATGAACCGGTTCCCGATGACTGGATGTATGTCTATAATTTTGAAAACCCAGGAGAACCATTAGCCCTTAATTTACCGGCCGGAGAAGGCGCTGAGTTTTGTCACCAGGTAGAAGACCTCGTTGAGGATTTAAAAGAGAATATTCCCAAGGTTTTTGACGGAGATGATTATGAAAGTCAGAAATCGGTTCATGTTAAAAAATTTCAGGATGACCGCTCAGCACTTTTAGAAGAATTAAATAAAGTGGCTCAGGATAAAGGGTTTTCCTTGAAAAGGACCAGCTCCGGATTTGTGACTATTCCCCTCAAAGATGGCGAGCAAATCGGTGAAGAAGATTACGACAAGCTGGACCAGGAGACCAAAGATGAACTGGAAAAAAACTCAAATGATGTCCAGATAAAAGCCATGGAAATTATGCGTAAAGTTCAAAAACTGGAAAAAGAGCTCAAGGAAAAACTTAAAGAATTGGACCAGGAGTTCGGCATGGCTGCGGTTGGCCATCTATTTAATGAACTGCTGGAAAAGTACGACCAGTATCCCGGCATAAAAAACTACCTGGAAGCATTCCAGGAAGATGTTTTATCCAATCTCGCCGATTTTAGAAGTGATGATGAAGATCAGCAGAACCCCATGTTTTGGCTTAGGCAGCAAGGACATGAGCAATCCGAACGGCGCTATACGGTCAATTTGCTGGTAGATAACAGGGAAACTGAAGGTGCACCAATGGTTTATGAAACCAATCCTTCATATTATAACTTACTGGGCAGGGTGGAATACGAAAACCGTTTTGGTACTGTTACCACTGACTTTACCATGATTAAAGCCGGGGCACTGCACCGTGCCAACGGGGGTTATTTAATCCTGCAGGCCCGGGATGTTTTAACCTCCATCCAATCATGGGAGGTTTTAAAAAGGGTGCTTCGCACCAGGGAGATCAGGATTGAAAATATTAGCGAGCATTTTGGGCTGGTAGCCATGTCATCACTCCGGCCTCAATCGATTCCTATTGAAGTTAAAGTTGTGATGATCGGCAACCCCTTCATTTATTTTTTACTTTATCATTACGATGAGGATTTTCGTAAGCTTTTTAAAATAAAAGCGGATTTTGATATTGAAATGGATCGACAGGAGAGCCATGTTACCAGGATGGCCAGTTTTATATCATACCACTGTAACACTCAAAAACTGCGTCATTTTAACCGGGCAGCAGTAGCAGAAATAGTTGAATATAGCACACGCTTGGCTGGGAAGCAGGATAAATTGAGTACCAGGTTCAATGAAATTGTTGACCTGCTTTTTGAAGCTGATGCCTGGGCGGAGATTGAAGGTGCCGACCTGGTTGGCCAGGAGCATGTTGAAAAAGCGCTTGAAGAGATAGTTTATCGTTCCAGTAAGTATGAACAAAAGATTGTTGATTCCATAAAAGAAGGCGAGATCCTTTTAGATTTAGACGGTGATAAAGTAGGACAAATTAATGCCCTCTCTGTTATTGATCAAGGCGATTATCGCTTTGGCCGACCTTCTAGAATTACTGCTTCAACTTACCTGGGAAGAAAAGGGATTATTAACATAGAGCGTGAGAGCGAGCTGAGCGGAAAATTGCACAGCAAGGGTATTATGATTTTAAATGGCTACCTTGGATCAAAATTTGGAACACTGGTTCCAATAAACCTCACTGCCAGTATCTGTTTTGAGCAATCTTATGGTGGTGTTGACGGCGACAGTGCCTCTGCCGCTGAACTGTTTGCTCTTTTGTCAAGCCTGGCTGAAGTGCCGCTTCGCCAGGACCTTGCTGTCACCGGCTCCATCAATCAAAAAGGGGAGATTCAGCCTGTCGGAGGAGTAAGCGCTAAAATAGAAGGCTTTTTCACAGCCTGCAAAGCCAGGGGCCTTACCGGTAAACAGGGTGTAATTATCCCCGGAACTAATGAGAAGTCGCTTATGCTTAAAAAAGAAGTGGTGGAGGCAATCAATAAAGGGCTTTTCAATATTTACAGTATCGACAGTGTGGATGATGGGATGGAATTGCTTAGCGGTTTGAAACCTGGAAAGTTAACGAAAAAAGGGACTTTTAGCAAAGGCAGCTTTAACCAAAAAATCCTTAGCAAGCTGCATCACTATAACGAAATTATAATCAAAGAAAATCGCTCTGAACCTAAAAATAAGAATGAAATCAGGTAAATGTATAAGCATTACTTGCCGTTCAATGATTTCTGCTGAACATTATTGCTGTATCGATTTTTGATCAGGCAACTAGAAAGGGATTAAATGCACCTGGTACTGGTTGAACCCGAAATACCGCAAAACACAGGCAACGTGGCCAGGACATGTGTCTTGACCGGTACCAGGTTACACCTGGTGGAACCGCTCGGATTCTCTCTTTCCGAGCGAGAGGTGCGCCGTTCAGGCCTTGATTACTGGCAATACCTGGACCTGGAGGTGCACAAAAGCTTCAAAGCTTTTGTGCATAAATACCAGGCTGCCCGGATGATCTATTTTACTACCAGGGGCGATAAATTTTACCATCAATATGCATACAGGGACAATGACTTTTTAATTTTTGGAAGCGAAACCAGGGGTCTTGATCAAACTATTTTAGATCAGGCAGCGGTCACGTTGCGTGTACCGATGATCAATAAAATTCCCCGTTCCCTAAACCTGGGTAATACTGCGGCTCTCGTTTTATATGAAGCCCTGCGACAACAAGGGTTTCCCGGTATGCAATAAGCATTAAATTTTGTTTTAAAAGATTTAATGTCCCGGTTCTTCGTCCACTTGATTTTGCTTTTCCACTTCATGTTCTTGTAACTTGTGGTTTGCCTCTTCTTCACGACGCCGATCAAGGTAGTAATGCACCAGTAAAACTTTGAAAGTGGCTGTAATGGGTATGGCTAAAACAATGCCCAAGAGTCCCATCAGCTGGCCTCCGATTAAAACAATCACGATTACTGTCAGGGGGCTTAAATCAGTGGCTTTGCCTAGAAAGAAGGGGGTAAATACAAAAGCATCGAGGATTTGGACCCCGATATATAGGATAAGAACCAGGAAAATACTGGGTGTGCCTGGCATGATGCTTAAGAGGAGAGCCGGAATGGTCGCAGTAACCGGGCCGATATAAAGGATTATATTGAGGGCCCCGGCCAGGATTCCAAGCATGAGGGCAAAAGGCATATCTAAAAGGGTGAGGCCAACCCAGGTTAAGAAACCCACAAAAAGGCATTTTAACAGCGTCCCCCTGACATAGGCCCCCACTTTTTCATCGATAGTATTTAAGATATGTTTAACATTCTCTTTATAGATTTGCGGAAAGATGAGCATAAGATTTTGCCTGACATTGCCAAGTTCTTGCACCATGTAGAAAACCACAAAAACCATGGCCAGGCCGACCCAGATCCGGGTAACCAGGCCCATGGAAACAGTGGTCAGGTAACGTAGAACCTGCTGCACGTTGCCCGGGGCCTGCCTGATAAACTGATCGGTATATTCAATAAAGATTTCAGTTAACTGCAGGTTAAACCTTTCATCTAAGTCTTCCAGGTAGGAAATAAGTTCGGGTAGATCCCTGATGAATTCTGTGCTGAAAAAGATCACCAGGTCCCGCACTTCTATAATTAAACCGGGGATCAATAAATAAAAAAGTAAGAACAAAGCAAAAAGGATTATAATTGAAGTGATCATGGCAGCCAGGATTGGCTTGATCTTGATACCAATTAAAAAGTTAACAAGAGGGGTAATAAAATAAACAATAAAAAGGGCAATGACAATGATCGAGATGATGGGGGCCAGCTGGATAAAAAGCCAGATAATGAGAATTATAGCGATGGCCATGAGGATAATTTTTAACGCCAGACGAGTTTCCCGATCATTAAACAAAATAGGGCTCCTATCTCATTATTATAAGCTGCTGGTTCTAAGGACCTGTTAATGATTAATGGGCGGCAAGGGTTCAGGTAACAGCTTGCCGGTAACTTATTTATTATTGTACCATAAACCAGGATGATAAAAAAGCTTAATCAAGAGGTTGCTTTTTTATAAACTGTAAAGGTATTTGAACGGCTAAGTCGAAAAATAATCATATTAAAGTTTTAAACTCGGAGGGTTATCCAATGGCTGATTTTGTCCACCTGCATTGTCACAGCGAATATAGCCTGCTGGATGGTGCAGCCAGGATTAATGACCTTGTCAAGCGTGCCGCTGAGCTCAACATGCCGGCGGTAGCAATTACTGATCACGG
>PWMM01000160.1 GCA_003558195.1 Syntrophomonadaceae bacterium | reverse complement strand
CCAGGCGGACCGGTTTGCCGGTTAGGATGGTAAACTGCCGGGAAGAAGATTTCAGGGCCGGTAACCCTCGTGTTCCTATGAAAATATGGGTTAGGCTGGGGTTAAAAAAAGACGGAACTTTACTGGCCAAGGATACAAGGATTATTGCAGGTAATGGTGCCCGGACTGTATATGGACCTGCGATTACTTCAACTGCCTGTTACAGAATTGATTCGCTTTATAAGTTCCAGAACGTGCGCAGTACTGGCTATACTGTTTATACCAATACAATCCCAACATCTTGTTTTCGCGGTTTTGGCAATGCCCAGATGCATTTTGCCATGGAGTCAGCCCTGGATACAATTTGTCATCAGAATAACCTTGATCCCATCGAGATAAGAAAACTCAATGGTGTTACTCCCGGTTTTACCTCTATTCACGGCTGGGAAATTAAGAGTTGTGCCCTTAAAGAATGCCTGGAGAAAGCAACACAGGAATCAGGCTGGTATGAGAAGAAGAAGGAAGCAGCTTTAAATGGGCCAGTAAAAAAAGGAATCGGGGTGGCGATCTGCAACCATGTTTCCGGAAATCGCCCATTTTATAAGCCTTTTGACGGCTCCTCTTCACTGGTTAGGCTTACTCCTGAAGGCAAGGCCATTGTATTTACAGGAGAAGCGGATATTGGGCAGGGTATGAATACCACCTTTGCATTGATTGCAGCAGAGGCGATTGGATTAAATGTAAAAGATGTCCGGACTGCCGCGGTTGATACCGATATTAGTCCCTTCGGACTGGGAAGTTTTGCTACCCGGGGGACTACCATTGGTGGCAGGGCAGTTTATGAAGCGGCAATAAACCTGAAAAAGCAGCTTGTTGAGCATGTGGCCAGGGTTTATGAAATAAATAGCGAAGAAATAGTAATTAATAATGGAAAAATTTATTTCACCGGAACTGAAGAATCCTTGACTGTTTCAGAAGCGATACAAAGGATTAGCCACAACCTGGGTGGCGCTTCACTGGTTGGCCAGGGGGTATTTGTTCCTGACACAGTACTGCCTGATGAAAACAAATACGGTAATGTTTCACCCGCTTATCCTTTTGCCTGTCATATTGCTGAAGTTGAAGTTGATACTGAAACAGGAAAAGCCAGGCTTTTAAACTACTGGGCAGTCCATGATGTAGGAAGGATCCTTAACAAACAAACTCTTGAAGGGCAGGTTGAAGGTGGTGTAATGATGGGAGCAGGCTGGACCCTGGGGGAAGATATGGTTCTTAAAGACGGGGCGCTGGTTAATCCGAACTTCCATGATTATTGTCTTCCTACAGCAATGGATATACCCCGTGGAAAAATTTATTCATATTTTATGGAGTCTGATGATCCAAACGGACCATTTGGAGCAAAAGGAATTGGTGAGCCTTCCCTGAATCCTGTTCCCGCCGCTATTGCTAATGCAGTTTTTGATGCAGTTGGAGTAAGAGTTACTGATTTACCGATCACACCGGAGAAAATCCTGGCCGGTCTTGGTGTTTAAAAGTTTTTACCGGGTGTTTGAGCAGTATGTTTGATAATTACTGATGTTTAAACTTGAAAGGTGAGATAATAATGAAAACTGATTTAAGTATAGAAATGTGTGGACATAAATTTAAGAATCCACTGGTGGTTGCTTCGGCAACACCGACAAAAAATGCTGATTATATCAGGCGTTGTGTAGAAGCCGGAGCAGGAGGAATCGTCACTAAAACAATTAGTCCTGAGCCGCTCTTGAAAAAATATGTATCTCCTCGTTTTACCATCCTGCATAAAAAAGGTTGGCCCCAGGTTTATTCTAACTATTCATGTGAATTCCTGGCTACCTATGATCACGATCAATGGATGGATGAAATGAAAGCTGCAAAACGTTATTGTGAAGAAGGAAAAGTGGTATTTATCGTGAGCATTTCGGGAGAAAGCATGGAAAATTGGGCTGAAATGGCCAAAGAAATGGAAGACCTGGGAGCCGATATGCTTGAACTGAATTTTGGGTGTCCCCATCCTCGCGATCTGGGTTATAAAAGTGGCCAGGAACTGGGAAGTGATCCGAACGGGGCAGCAGCAGTAATGGGAGCAGTAACCTCTTCGGTAAAAATCCCGGTTTTAGGTAAGCTGACACCGGAAGCGGTCAGCCCGGTAGAGGTTGCCAAAAAAGTAAAAGAAGCCGGGGCCGCGGGTGTTACCGCTATCAACCGATTTCCGGCCCTGGATCTCGACCTTGATACTGGACGCCCCCTTCTGCATGGCACTTTTGCCGGTGTTGGTGGCCCATGGATGAGGCCGATCACTCTGAAATGGATTGTCAAAATTGCCCGCGAAGTTGGCGTACCCATTTCGGCCACTAACGGGATCAATACCTGGCAGGATGCTATAAAAATGATAATGGCTGGATCCTCTACCGTTCAACTATGTACTGCATTAATGTATGGTCGCAAGCAGCTTGGCCATATCAAGGACTTCTTAAAAGGCATAGAAAGTTACATGGAAGAAAAAGGGTATAGCTCAGTTGAAGATTTTAAAGGGATTACTTTGCCCCAGGTTAGCACCTGGGATGTAGTGGATCGTGATACCCGGGCAATCTCTTATGTGGATGAGGAAAAATGCATTGGTTGTAAACTTTGCGATAAGTGGTGTTTTTATGATGCAATTACTTATGTGGAAAGAAATGGGAACAAAAAAAGCTATATTGATCCCGAAAAATGTGATGGCTGTGGTCTATGTGTTGCCCTTTGCAGTGTAGAAGCATTAACTTTAAAAGGGCCTAAGCCGGTCTACTTGGGAGACTTTAATTAAACGATTTAATGCAATGGAAAGGAGAGACAGAATGTACAAGGTAGCATCGCTTCAACTGGATATTAATGATCAGCAAAGCAAAGAAGATCGCATTCAATATGCTCTTGAACAGATGGAACTGGCCAGGGATGCTGATTTGATCCTTCTGCCTGAGATTTGGAATACTGGATACTTCAATTTTGATTTATATAGTGAGGAAAGTGAAACCCTTGATGGATTAACCATTAGTAGTGTAGCGGAAAAAGCTCGTGAAATTAACTCTTATGTATTTGCAGGAAGCTTTGTGGAGAATGTCCAGGGCAAGCTTTATAATACCAGTGTAATGCTGGATAATTATGGGGAAATTATAGGAACCTATCGAAAAATCCACCTTTTCGGGTATGGTTCTCGGGAAAAAGAGTTACTAACTCCGGGAAACGAAGTGGAAGTTGTAAGAACTGAGCTTGGCGCCCTGGGATTGTCAACATGTTATGATTTACGTTTCCCAGAGTTATATCGCTCCTTGCTTGATAAAGGAGCAGAAGTGTTTTTGGTAACTTCTGGCTGGCCTTTTCCGCGCTGGGCTAACTGGCTGGCCTTGAATCAAGTTCGAGCACTGGAAAATATATGTTATCTAGTTTCCTGTAACTGTGCCGGGATTAATAAAGGGATTACCTTTCTTGGGCACAGTTCCATTGTCGATCCTCGCGGTATAATCAGGGCTGGCAGTAACGAAGAGCCCTGTATTGTTTCTGGTTATATCGATTTGAAAAGGGTTCACCAGATTAGAAGCAGTTTTTCACAATTAAGTGATAGAACTATGGATTTTATGCAATAGAAAACGAAAGGAGGTTATAATTTGAATACAATTAACTTTCACGTGAACGGTGATTCAAAACAAAAGATTGCTTTTGAGGCTAAAATGCTTATTAATGGCGGCTATACAGGAAGAAACCAGGAAGAAGTTCAAAAGCATATTGATGAACTTAAAACAATCGGGGTTCCTGCTCCTGAAAAAACGCCCGTTTTTTTTCCCAAGTATCCAGACAGATTAACCCAGGCTTCAGAGATTCCTTGCCTTAACGAAGAAAGTCATATCGGTGAAGCTGAATACGTGGTGCTTGTAAAAGATAATGAAATCTTTATTTCAACCGGCAGCGACCATACAGATCGCTCATTGGAAACCGTAAGTATTCCCAAAGCAAAACAAATGTATCCCAATGTAATTTCTAAGGATATCTGGAAATTTTCAGATCTCGAGGAATACTGGGATGAGCTCATCTTACGTGGATGGGTGGAGCAAAATGGTGAAAAAGTACTTTACCAGGAAACAGCTTTAAGCGCCTTACTAGCACCCCGTGAGCTTTTGTCTTATGTTAAGGATATTATCTTAGTAGAAGATTTAAACGGACTGGTTTTATATTCAGGTACTGTAGCCGGAAAATTTGAATTGGACTTCAGCCCGTACTTCGAAGTAGAGCTGGAAGATCCACGGCGTAAAATGTCTATGAAGAGCTTTTACCGGCTTCAGCCGATGAACCAGTGGTTTAAAGGTTAAACTTGTATTGATAAGTAGAAGTTTTATAAAGAATTGCTTTGTCGGTAAATCTGATCAGTTTATTGATCCAGTTACATAATACTACAAGTATCTTTAAGGAGGATAATTGTTAATGGCAAAAAAAGAAATGGAATTTTATGATCATGATCGTTATCTTGAGTGGCGCCAGGTTAAAGATGCTCCGGAAGGGGTTATAGAAAAGATTTTGAGCGAAGATCCGGATACAGGTGATTATTGCCGAATTCTAAAATTCCCACCCGGTCTCACTACTTCCGAGGTCCTTGTCCATGATTTCTGGGAAGAAGTGTATATTCTGGATGGGCACCTGGTTGATCTGAATAAAAAGGAGACGTTTACAACCGGTATGTATGCTTGTAGGCCTCCGGGAATGGTGCACGGTCCTTACTCTATACCCCAGGGTTGTACTACCCTTGAAATGAGATATTATAAATAAGAAGATTTGCTCCAGCCCTGCTATTATAAGAATATCTGTCTGAGGAATAGCTATACAAAAAGTCCAGTATGATGGCTGCTCTTATATACGCAGGGTATGTTGCTTTTTTCACAAGTTGATGATAGCATTATTATTGAAAGTTCTTGAACATCAAAAACCGTTTGATGTTTTTCATAATGATATCTACACAGGCTACTTGTGCCAACAGTTTTTGTTTTGCACAAAAACATGGCACATAAAAAAACTATGATAGGAGGGATCAATCCCACTAGAGTGGGGAAGATCATGCGCAAACCGGTTATTGTAAGTGCGGTTAGGACTATTGCCGGCAGATATGGAGGAAGTCTAAGTAGTTTCAGTGCTCCTGAACTAGGAGCAAAGGTAGTGGAAGAAGCTGTAAAAAGAGCTGGCATACCTGGAGAAGAAGTTGACGAGTTAGTTTTTGGATGTGGTTGGCAGGCTGGAATTGGGCCTAATGTTGCCCGGCTTGCTACAGTAAACGGTGGGTTACCCCATGAAGTTCCTGCTTACACTATTAATATTCGCTGTGCTTCAAGCCTTCAGGCAACAATCCAAGGTGCAAAATCAATTTTGACAGGTGATGCTGATACAGTAGTAGTCGGCGGGACAGAATCTGCTTCCAATGTTCCCTATGTTTTAGATAAGGCCCGCTGGGGTGCACGAATGGGCGATATGAAAGCATATGATGTTTTACACAAAGATGGTTTTATGTGCCCACTGGCCGGGATGTTAATGGGTGGCACTGCAGAGTTGCTGGCCGAAAAATATAATATTGATCGGCAGGAACAAGATAGTTTTGCCGTAGAAAGTCATCAAAAAGCAATAAAAGCAATGAATGAAGGAAAATTTAAAGATGAAATTTTACCTGTAGATGTTGTACAAAAAAAAGAAACAGTTACTGTAGACCAGGAAGAAATACCCCGTGATAATATATCTTTGGAAAAAATGGCCAAACTTCCTTCAGTATTCATAAAAAATGGTACGGTGACGGCTGGAAATAGCTGTGCTCTCTCTGATAATGCCTCCGCTATGGTAATTATGTCTGAAGAAAAAGCAAAAGCGTTAGGCTTAACTCCGATTGCTGCAATTCGTGGTTATGGGGCAGGAGGAGTAGATCCAAAGTATATGGGTATCGGTCCGATAAAAGCGGTTCCAATAGCTCTTGAAAAAGCAAAAGTAAGCCTTGATGATATAGATCTTATTGAGTTAAATGAGGCTTTTGCAGTGCAATACTTAGCTGTAGAACGAGAGATGAAATGGGATCGTGATAAGGTTAATGTACATGGCGGGGCCATTGCACTGGGCCACCCTGTTGGGGCTACCGGGACCAAGCTTATAACCACTTTGCTGAATGCCATGAAGGTTTATGATAAAGATTTAGGCCTGGTTAGCGCCTGTGTAGGTGGAGGGCAAGGCCTGGCCCTGGTCTTTGAGCGTATTAACTAGTCGTTTTACCTTTTAATTAATCTTAAGGAGGCTTGATTAATGATGGATATTAAGAAGGGTTTTGTATTAGGTGCCGGTATCATGGGCTCTGGGATCGCCCAGTTAATGGCACAAAATGGTATTGAGGTTGTTTTATCTGATGTGGACAAATCAATAGTAGAACGTAACATTGAAAATGTTGAAAAAGGATTAAAACGACGGGTTGATAAAGGGAAAATGACCGAAGATGAAGTTAAAGATATTTTGTCCAGAATTACCCCTTCAGAGGGAGTTAAAGATGCCGCACAGGCTGATTTTGTGATCGAGGCGATCATCGAAGATGTGAAAATCAAGCAGGATACTATTGGTGAGCTTGAAGATATTGTTAAAGAAGGTACTATCCTGGCCACCAATACAACTGCATGTTCTATTTCAGAGATTTCTTCAAAGGCCAAGGATCCGGGCCGCATAGTTGGTATGCACTTTTTTAATCCGGCTGTAGTAATGAAACTGGTAGAGATTATGCCTGGCCTAGCTACCCGCCCCGAAGTGGTTGATAAGACCAGGGAACTTGCCGAATACCTGGGCAAAGAACCAGTAGTCACAGCAAAAGAGGGGATAGCGGGTATCGCCAGTCGAGTCCTGGCTGCCTTATTAAACGAAGCGGTATGGGTTCTTGAAGAAGGTATTGGCTCCGTTGAAGATATTGATAAAGCAATGAAGAT
>PWMM01000146.1 GCA_003558195.1 Syntrophomonadaceae bacterium | reverse complement strand
GATAGAAGAACATATACCGCGGCAATAATGTAGTTAGCTACCAGGCTTAAACCGGGATATAGCTTGTTTTTTCTTAACAGGTCGAGTGTTACCACCGCATAGGCCATGGGGACCATAGTTACCGCCAAAAGGGTAGGTCCCCCGGTTCCAGTCATGTAATACCTAAACAAGTACAGGAAAAAGAATCCAGAAAAAATAAAATAGATGACATTTACCCATTTTGATACTACAGCATCAGTACGTATTTTTTTTGAAAAGTCGATTTCTTTTTTTTCTATTCTAATCACCTCCTGGTTTCAAAGGGGGCGAGGCACACTCGCCCCCCACGACTGAAACAATTGTTGCTGCATTTAAATGGAACCTTACTGGGCAATCCTATCATCCCAGGCATCATCCCAGGCTCCGTGTTCCTGCAAATACCTTGCTAAACCTGGATGTACTTCCACATCACCTATAGCAGAAGCAACCCCTCTGCGTTGCATTTCCACCATATCATCGTGCAAAATAGCATACGAAGAATCCGTTGCCACCAATTCTTCTGAGAATTCTTCAATGATGGTTAGCATTTCATAGACATCTTCTTCCGGCACGTCAAGGCCAAGGTGAAATCCGTAGATGAAGGGAACAAGCATCACGGTGTCGGTGTGAACATCAGTCTCAAAAACGTCAGGGCTAACTTCAACAACATCCATTCCACCTTCAATGATTAAATCCACTTCTTCACTGCTGGGATTAAGAACGGCGATATCCGTGGCTAATTCCACCTCAATAATCCAGGGTGCTACAGATGCTTCAGCGGCGGTGTATACAATAAATGCTTCAATATGGCCCGCTTCGAGGGCGCTGCTCACCATACCTAAATCCTGCTCCACGTATTCATGATTAACTTCCACTATCCCCATAGCTCGCTCCAGGTTCATCCTGACATCCCAGGGGGCAGGGCCAGTAAACACGGCTTCACCGGCCAGGTCTCTCCATTCTTGATATTGGTCGATATTATCAGCATGAATAGCCAACCCAACTTCCATCGGGTAAGCCCAGAAAGCTTGAACTGGTTCTCTAATTACATCATCCTGAAAGCCTTCAAAACGATCTGAGTCTCGTGCATACTCATAGAAAGCAATATCTGCTCCATAAAAACCGTCCAGCTGATCTTGAGCGAACTCTTTAACGGAAAAAACAGCACCTGGTGTGGGAAGTACAGTAATGTGGTAATCGGGCATTTCCCTGTTTAAAAGTGTCATTAGAGAAACCAGCGCTTGATGACCGGCTGAGCCCACCGCCGATGTTCCCCACCTGATTTCTTCCACTCCCGGCTCCACAACAACTTCATCTGGTTCCTCAACATCAACAGGTTCTTCAACATCAACAGGCTCATCAACATCTTCTGCCGGTTCGCACCCGACAATTACAAACAACATCATCATAAACAAAGCGAAGACCAGTAATTTTTTCATCAAAAGACCTCCTCCTTAAAGTAACTTTCACTCTATGTCTAACCCTGTTAACCATTCCACTACAAATAATTTAAACGATTTTTTCTCAACGACCACCTCCAGCCAATTCATTTTTTTACACGCAAAATAACAGGCTGTTCTGAATTGCCAAGTTACCATCAGAGTTTATTAATAATCAAATTAAGATATAGATAGGACCTGGGGTAGGCGGCTTTTCTGATTAAGCAACCTGGCCAAGAATATACGATTTATGTTGTTTTGTTAAAATGTTGAATAAGCAGTTTAATAAAAGTATTTATTTAATAAAGATTTCCTGGAGTATTTATGAGTGTTTAGTAATGGTTTTTCAATTGCTTGCTTTTATAGAATTTGCAGCTACAAATGGTTTTCATTTATCTTGTGATTTAGTATATACAAATTATTTTTTAATGTCAAACTTTTAAAATTGACCGTATTGCCACCTACGATTGCTTTATGGTAATCATTAATACCTGTTAAACAACTAATCCTTGTTTTTGCTAAACAATTAAGCTATACTCGATTTATTTTTTAAGCTTGCTACTCATTATCCCTGTCAACCGAAACATTTTCCCCGGGGAATGATAGTAAATCTGCCGCCTCATCATCGGAAAGCTGTTCCACTGATCTTAATTTGCGCTCCATGACACGGGTTCTTGTTTCTGTAGACTCAATAGTCTTACTTGCTGTATCAATTTGTTTCTTAACCTTAGAAAGTGTGTCACCAAATTTTCCAAACTCAGTTTTTACCGCCCCTAAAACTCTCCAAACCTCAGCAGCTTGTTTTTCAATGGATAAGGTCTGAAAACCCATCCGGAGACTGTTTAAGATTGCAGTTATGGTTGTAGGTCCAGCTATAACAACGCGATGCCGGTGCTGTAATTCCTCAACTAAACCAGGCTGCCTTAATATTTCTGCATATAAACCTTCAGTTGCCAAAAACATGATACCAAAGTCAGTTGTATGTGGCGGACATAAATACTTACCTGCTATATCTTTAGCAGCACTACGTACAGTGCGAGCCAGTTCTTCAGTTGCCGTTTGGACAGAAGCAGGATTTCCTTGCTCTGCAGCCTCATAAATCCTCAGGTAATCTTCTTGTGGGAATTTAGAATCTACAGGGAGCCAAACACAGGCGTCAGGATCATCCTTGGGCCCCGGTAACTTTATGGCAAACTCTACAGTTTCCCTGGAGTCAGGGTTTACTTGAACATTTTTGGCATACTGGTCGCTGGTGAGAACCTGCTCCAATATTGTACCAAGCTGGATTTCTGCCCATGTGCCACGAGCTTTTACATTACTTAATACGCGTTTCAGGTCGCCCACCCCAGCAGCGAGGTTGCTCATTTCTCCCAGGCCACGATATACTTCTTGCAACCTGTTACTGACCTGGTTGAAAGATGCAGTGAGTCGTTTTTCAAGGGTGCTTTGGAGTTTTTCATCTACGGTATTGCGCATTTCATCAAGTTTTTTTTCATTTCCTTCCTGTAACTCTTTGACACGGGCATCAAAAGTGTTGCGAATCTTCTCCAGGTCATTTCTGCTGGAATCGGTAAGCTCCTTCAATTGCTTTGTCAAGTTATCTAACTGGGCATGCTGAGCCTTACCCATGCTTTCAAGGGTATTAAAGATAGTATCATTAGTGCTTTTTAAGCCAGTGGATACCTCTTCTCTTAATTCTTTTCCAGTACTGCGATTTTCCTCACGAGCAATGCGCAGCTCTTCTCTTATATCTTTCCCTGCTCCTTGAAAAATACTTTTTGCATTAAAGATTAATAAAACCAAAAGCCCTGAATTGACAATTGTAGCTATTAATACAACCCATAGGACAGTTTCGTTCACAGATAACATCTCCATTCTGCATAGATTTAATAAACTTCCTGCAAATTCTTTTAACCCTTTCTCGCTCTTTTTATCAATATACCATGCCTATTTGTCATATGTGTGTCCATTTAAACAAAAATAGGGCCCTTTAATTATTGCTGATCCCACTTAAGGAATAGCCCTCTTATTACTCATTGTTGCACTGGTTTATTATTAAACCAACCAGGGTTTCAATGGGTTTAAGCCATTTCAAGGGGTTATAGGGCAAGCAGGCCGGGTTCGCAACTTAGATACGGCCAAAACCGGTGACCGAATAATGCGGCACAGGCATCTTCCGAATTACTAATAAAACGTAAAAGCGGATAAATTAAAGAGAAGCTTAATCGTGGTTTTCATTTTTTTTGCTAATATCTGTTTGTTGAAGTTGGCTGGGTCAGGACCATACTGCTTATTATCTAATCTTCATAACTTGAACCGTCAGGGTAAGTATAAGACCTTTTATCCATTGTCACCAATCCTCGTATACTATAGTTTAGACAAACCAATATCAATTTTTTAGCTTGCAAAATCGACTTTTAATTATAGCTTTGATTATCTCACCCTATTAAAACAAACACCTCTACAAATTTAGCAATTAGCACTTTTGCACCTAAATCTCAAGGAATGCATTTCCATTGCGCCAGGCAGCAATAATTATTTAGGCTTAATTGTTTTGGGCCTTCTTTTATTAAAAAACATCTTATAATCTCATAAATCAATAATCTTTCTTACAAAATCTGTAATAGCCTGTTTATCTTTCACCTCCCAAAGGCTTCTATATATGAACTTACAAAAACCGAAGTGGCTCGGATTTATGACCTCGGTATAACCCTCTTGATCAATTCTTTTATAGTTTTCACTGGGGCATTCAATACTGTAGATTCCAAGCCAGTGATATTTTTTCAAATGGTCAACCACCTTATAAAATTTGCAGCCATAAATGCTGTATTCTTTTTTTGGTGCTTGATTATCCCAATAATCTTTCAGGATTATCGTTATAGAAATGAATATCTCATCGTCATCTTTGCACTGATACCATTGTGACAGGTAAACCGGGCTCCAGTAAGCAGGATACAATATGCTATTACTGTCTTCCCAACAAACCCTGTCGCCGCTTATATCTTTATAGCCATGCTCATTTACGATAATATTCCTGCAAGTTTCTAAATTTGCAGCAGTTTCTTTAAAAAATTCATTAATAACCGCCATTGCGCTTTCAAGCACCTCGTCATATGTCATTTCCAAGCCTCCTTTAACTGTTTAATGAAGCCAGGTTATCTAATTGAAAAGTTACTCTAAAGCTAAAGTTTAATGAAGCAGACTGGATCAAATTAATGAATATTAACCAGGTTGCGACCATAAATTTTCCTTTAAACCAAACATCACTAAGAAGTATTTTTTAAAGGTTTATGGCTTTTTCTGCAACAGCGTGTTATTCACAGGTCAGCTTGCTGGCGCTAATGTTAGCGGTGATATATCATCCTGAAGTAGTCTCTGCTAAACCCCATCTTTTCATAGAGCTTAATCGCACGTATATTATCTCTGTCAACATGCAAGGAAATGTTCCCGTCTGTCATTTCAATCGCTTTTTGTAAGATTTCTGTGGCAATTCCCCTGCCTTTTATCCGTTTACCTGTAGCTATGTAGGCGAGATGGTATGAAGTGGCAAAGCTTTCAAAGCCGAGACTGACAACAACCCCAATTCCGGATAGCTCACCATTATGGTACGCTAAAAGCAAGAAACCACTGTCAAGAGCGTTGTTGAGAGCTTCTTTAATATCCTGATGGCTATCACTATACTCCAGGAGCCATTTATCAACAAGTTTAATTAATTGATCCGGTGGAATCTTTAGATCATGCCTGTTCACATGTCTTACTTCCAGATCAACCCGGCCATCATTTAAAATAACTACGTGATTGCCTGGTCCAAGATTATCTTCCCGGGCTTTCTTAATCAGACCGGCTACAGCATAGCCTGCAGAAGTGTGCAATTTAATTTTCTCAAGGCTTTTGAATTCCCTGACATATTGCTTTAATTCTTGATCTGATAGAGCGACGATGATGCCACCTGTATCATAGACCGCATCAAGAGCGCCCTGGGCAATTGAAGTTTCGGTATTGATCAAGTGTCTGTTATAGCGACTGCCTTTACTTTTAATGCTGGATTGCGGGATTATCCTGGGGCTTTTTCTCCTGTAAGATTCATAAATCACGTTTCCACAATCTGTAGTACAGCTGTACAGTGTTGGCAGATTATCCATCTGCCCTTCAGTCCAGAGACGGCGAAAACCAAGATTAATACCCATGCTGGAAAAACCATAGCTCATCAAGGTAAAAACAGTATCAATTTGCCCCTTTAAACTGGAGGCAAGCTCTGTAGATATATATGATAGCGCTGTCATGTTTAAAGCATTGTTTGCATGTCCTGGGCTGGCATTATACCAGCGGTTCTTTAAGGCAAGCTCCCTGCTATGACTGACAATTTCTTTGGCGCTGCCTTTTACTTTTACTATTTCCACATTTTGACCCTGAAAAATGCTCTTATCATCGTCCTTACTCTTTTCGGGCAAAACAAAAACACATTTGACCCCGTAAGGCTTGCTCAGATAGGCAATTGAAAGGGCCAGCTTATCAATTATACCGACACAGATAGTCTTTTTCCCAAGCCGAAGGGCGTCCCTAATTATTAAATCAGCCAGGCGATCTTCACGATGCCCAGAAGGATTATTACCTTCCAGTTTAAGATAGATTCGCTCCAGTCCTAGAGTAGCTTCAAGCTTTTCTGCCCTCACCAGCGGTGTTTTTCCGACCTTGTTGTGAATGATATTATCCGGCAATTATGGACCTCCTTAAAAAAATTAAGGTGCTGCTAACATTAAATGATTATCAATCATAGTTAGAGTATACCGGCCATAAAATCTACTACTTTCCCCGCTATAGCACCCTCCCGGCCAGCCCAAAAATGATCCGCTCCGTTTATTAACTCTACTGTCCCGGGAGGCTTAATTTTAGCAGCTTCGCTGCAAAAAAGCTCTGTTGAAACAACATGATCCCGGGTTCCGCAGATAAAGTAACCTGGCAAGCATAGTCCTTCCATAGCTCCGGGAGATACTACGGGAGAAATTGCAGCAATACACTTCACCTGCTCCCAGCCTTTCGCCGCAGCCAGGGCAACCATGCCGCCAAATGAGTAACCGGCAAGGCCTAATCTTGCAGCATCAATTTCTTTTCTCGCAGCGAGAGTAGCAACAGCAAACCTCAAGTCATCTTGCTCGCCTTTGCCTTCATCAAAACACCCCTCACTGGCTCCGACTCCCCGGAAATTAAAGCGCAATGTGGCAATACCCTTTTCTGTCAGGGCATGGCACAAAGCCACAACTACATTATTATGCATATCACCCCCATATAGTGAATGGGGATGACATACAACCACCGTAGGATAATTCCTGCCTTCTGTCCCGGGCAGATGAAGCACTCCTTCTAATTCTAAATTGCCGCTAGTAATTGTTAAAGCTATATCTTTCATATCATCACCATCTTTTCGAAACTAAAGCAGGGCTAAAAAACAAGCTGGCCATGCTTACCTGTTACCTGGTCTCATCTCGTATCCATTGCAGGAAAGGCTCATACCCTCCATCAATTTCCCAGGAGATAATACAGGGAACCTGATCAGGATGATTCTCCTTTACATCTTTTATCAGATCATTAATTAAAGCAGTTT
>PWMM01000050.1 GCA_003558195.1 Syntrophomonadaceae bacterium | reverse complement strand
TTAATTTTTTATCTTCTCTACATAGTTGGCTTAATCTTTTTTGTAATTTACCCGGCTATAATCCAGGGCAGTTGGTTTTCCGCAATTTGGACCGGCGCTTTCTTTGGCCTGATCTGCTATGCTACTTATGATTTAAGCAATCTGGCTACTTTAGAAGGCTGGCCAAAGGCGGTTACTGCCGTAGATTTAATCTGGGGTTCTTCACTGTCTGCCATCCTTGCTATAATTGGCTTTCTGTACGGGCAAACCATATTCTAAAGATGGTGAGTTATTGTTGTGGTTTTGCTATTGTTTTTTTGGCCAGGGGGCAAACTTTAAAACTTTATTGCCCCCGTATTTGGCCAATTCTTCGAAGATGGAATATGTACCAGGGTTGTTGGGGTTGTGCAAAATAAGGTTTAGTTCACCAGCGGTGGTGTTAATCTTGGTTTCTGAAATCTTATAGTCCAGCAGACCGAAACAGCAATGTTTATAACTCAAACGTTTGTAAACATTATCATTGTAGTCGTTGTATTGGTGGCTTGTGTACCAATCCTTTTTAAAAGTATTTAATTTGAATAACTTGCTTAGCAAATTCGAAAAGTATTCAGTGTGCCTGTAGCGTAGTGATGAGCGCCTGAATTCTAAGATGCTTGCCAGCGAAGCATTCTTCCAGGCTGACCCCATTAACCTTTTTAAATCTGATTTTGATGAATAAAGGGTGTAAAGCTGATTGAAAGGTACGGTTTTTCCCCTGTCAGTCTCCATTAGATCGTTCTTAATCTGATAAAGATCAAGCAACGCCTTGTTAGTGGCTACAACATCTAGGTAAACATCTAATACTAAAGCCGGAAAATATTGTTGTTCAACCTGAACCAGCAGGTTTTTCAAATGGGATTCTGGCTCTTCCTGGTTGAAGATTTCCTTGTCTTGTAACCCCAGGGCAGCATAGAAAAATTCTTTTCTCTCCTGGCTGGTAAGGTTGAATGAGTCCGCCAGCAAGTTCAATGTTTGCCTGTCAATGTTTTTTCTCTCACCTCTTTCCAGCCTGCCCAGCTGGTCCTCACTTAAATGAACTGCCCGGGCTAACGCAGCCCTGTTCCAGGGTTTCCCCTGTTCATCTAGGCTATTTTTACGCAATGCTCTAACTATTTTGCCAAAAGTATTCAAGTTTATATAAGTCACCTCATGTTTATCAAGAATCGTTTTTGATCCACAACCTGTATCTATCTTTTTTCTCTGTTGTGGTAATGATCTGTCCTTCATAGAAAATTTTAACAAAAAGTTCTACCAGTACAGGATCAAACTGTTTACCTGCATTTTTTTGAAGTTCGTTGAGAGCTTCTAACCTGGACAGGGCTTTTTTAAAGGGCCTGCCGCTGGTCATAACTTCGAAAGCATCAGCTACAGCCATGATCCTGGTCAGCAACGGGATCATTCTGCCTTTCAAACCCTGAGGATAACCTGTTCCGTCCCAGTTTTCATGATGACAGAGGATTTCTTCAGCTATTAATGAACACTTGCCCGGAAAAAAATTCCATCCAGGAGAGTGCCGTCTTTACAGCGCACCTGTATTTCAAAATCTTCCACCTTGGATTTTTCCTTTATTTGTTTAGCTACAATTTCTATCTGTGCAGGGTTTGCAAAAATGCCCAGTTCTTGAGAACTTTTGCCAGTGATTTCTTCTTTTGTATAGCCAAGAGTTTTTAAAAATGCATCATTTACTGCAACGAACCGGCGATCAGGAAGGGTAGTGAGAGCCATCAAAGCGGGGTTGTTACGAAAAAGCAGTTCAAAGTTATTCTGTTCTTGCAGAGTTTTTTTTTCAGTAATGTCAGTGTAAAAGGTGGAGAAGTAACCGGGCTCGCTTTTAACAATTCTAATCGAGCAGTAGGTTCGTTCTTTTTTAAAATAGTGCTCAAAATTGTTGCTTCTTTTAAGCAAAGTATTACGACCGTGCTCACAAATCCGCTCAAAAACTGGATCTTTAAAAATGGCATGAAGTTCTGTTGCTTTCTTTCCAACAACCGCTTTTGTATTCAAACCGGTTATATCTTCAAAAGACTGATTTACTTCAATAATTATTGAATCTACAGGTTCACCTTCTTCATCAACTAAAATCTGGTGATTAGCATAGCCAACAGGAAGGTGTTTTACTAACATGGAATTTTGAAATATTTTTTGTGGCAGGCTTCTCACCTCCTGAAGGGCTCTCTATCATAAAAATCACTACAGCGTTTTCAAGCGCTATGCTAATATACCAATATTTCCCATATAAGTGTGATCATTACAAGATGTGTTCTGAAATTAAATAGTAGTTTTTAGTGCTGCTTTAAATGGCAGTTGTTGGATACCACTGGCTAGAAAGGTAATTGGTAAACAATAAGATTAACAATTCCTTCTTCTTCAGTTCTTCCAAACAGAACAATTACCTGCTCAAAAATATGCGAAATTGCGCAACTTAAGTTTAAATAAAATATATATTTGTTTATAGTCTAAGATATAATTAACGCAATTACAACTGAAAAATTGCAGCTACGAGGTCAAGTCCAATTATGTCTGTAAAAAGTCTGGCTGGGCCCATGCGGCATCACCGTCATTCTCATGATCAATGTTTACAATATCTGTTTTTTCCAGAATCAAGCCTAACTTTTTACTCAACTCAAGGACATGCTTCTGCTCGATCTCTTAAAACCTGGCTCTTCGCTAACGCTGGCTGGGTTTTTCTTGTTTCAAAGCACTTTTTATTAATTGTTTCAACTGCATTTAGCATTTTATAAAAGTGCTAAAAACCTAGCAGGCAGGATTGGTTTCGTTACCGGTCATTCATAAAGCCTTACCTAGCGATAAAATTTTAAACATGAATAGTTATACTTTGGTTTTGAACGCTCTTTCCCTTTTCTATTGTTTTTGGAGTACGGTAGTTTATAATGTTTTTAAGAAGTCTTAATATGGAGGTGCTTAAGAATGAATACCGTGGAAAAAGCTTTAATGCACGGCCTTTTTGTTCATTTACATCATAATATCGATCAAGTAATTGACTTTGAGATGTTTAAAAGGTTAAACCAAATTGTTGGCAAAAAATCGCCGGGAACATTATTAATCGGGCCTGAAGCTAATGATGATGCTGCTGTTTTTAAGATGCCCGGTGATGAAGGGCTGATCGTAGGAAAAATGGAAAGTCACTGCTCTCCCTGTGTGCCAAGACCTTACGACAGTGCAGCAACGGGGGCTGGAGGTGCAATGCGGGATGTGGTGGCTATGGGAGGCCGACCTCTGTTTTTACTTGATTTTATTGGCACCAGGCCACCTGATGAAGAAGTAATTGTTGGTCCCTGCGGTTTTAAGGGGCATTGCACTTGTGGTCAATGTGAGACTATGACCAGCGGAGAGAGGATTAACCTGATTGTTAAAGGAATTCATGATATGTGCAAAGAAATGGGGGTATTTGTGGTAGGCGGTGGTCTTTCTACCTCTTTTAGTGATATAGTACCGGCGGTAGTTACAGCAGTTATTGGCCGCATGGTTGTTGAAAAGCCCCTTACAAAGCCTGCTAAAAGCCCTGGTGACCGCTTAATTTTACTTGGAGAAACCAGTGATGACGGCAATGATACCCTTTACCGGGCGGGCCTGGTGGATACAATGCGACCGGCATTAGCTTTGTTTAAAGAAGAAAAGCAAACCATGGAGGCGGCCCTGGCTGCTATAGAAACTGGCGCAATAAAAGCCTGCTCTGATTTAGGGGCCGCCGGGATTGGAGCTGCAATCAGTGAATCAGTGCGCTTTGGCGGCCTGGGGGCGGAAGTTGACCTAAGCCTGGTACCTGTAAAAAAAGCGGGTTTAAGTCCTGAAGAAATATTGATTTGTGAAACTCAGGCCCGGATGGTTTTTCAGGTGGCCCCAGAAGATGCAGCAGCCGTAATTGCTGTGGCTAATTCTAAAAATGTAGCTGTGGCAGATATCGGGGAAATTACTTCCTCCAAGGAAGCAATTTTCAAGTACGGTGAAAAGAATGTTGCTCGTATACCTCATAAGCCTCCATCGGGTTTAATTAGCTGATTGATAAGAATGAATGTATTGGTAATCATTCTATGATGGGAAATGTGACCGGTTTGACATATGGCTATTTTACACCCACAATATAAATATAAAGGGGGAAGTTATATGGAACTACTAAGCCGAGATGATATTAATCAGCTGGTGAATCAGAGAGGAAAGGGCCATTGCCTTTCGATTTATATGCCCACTCAAAAAGGAAGAGAAAAAGCAAAAGAAAATTCAATTCGCTTTAAAAATTTGTTAAACCGGGCAGAGAAGCAATTTGAAACAACGGGTCAAAATAGCCAGGAATTAAAAAGAATAATGGAGCCTGCAAAAAAGCTCATTGATGATAGTTATTTTTGGGCCAATCAAAGTACAGGGTTTGCATATTTTCTCTCACCTGTTTACAGTACTTATTACAGGCTGCCGGTTGAATTTGAGGAACTGGCTGTTGTTAGGAGCAGTTTTCACATCAAGCCGCTCTTTAGCCTGCTGGCATCAGATGGACAATTCTATGTGCTTGCCTTGAGCCAGAAGGATGCTCGTTTATTCCGCGGGACCAGTGTTCAGGTGGAAGAGATTGATCTCAGTGAGATTATTGAGAAATTTGAAGACAGGTTTGCCGGTGAGCTACCCGAACAGTACCTGCAATTTCATACCAGGGCTCCTACAACCGGTGATGTTCGTTCTGCAATTTATTTTGGCCATGGTGGTGAAATAGACAGCGTTCAGAAGGAAAGATTGCTTAAATATTTTCGCTTTATTGATCGAGAGCTGCAAGATAAATTAAATCAAACCGCAGCGCCACTTGTACTGGCCTGTGTTGATCACCTGGCTTCAGTATACAAAGAAATAAGCAAGTTTTCGCTATTATTTGATAAGACAATCAAAGGCAACCCTGAACAGGCCAGTGCTCAGGATTTACACGCTCAAGCCTGGGAGATAGTTAAGCACTACTTTGATCAAAAAAGGCTGGAAGCGAAAGCTCGCTACCAGGAGCTTGCTGGCACGGGTAAAACAGCGAATACTATTTCTGAAATTGTTCCAGCTTCTTTCCATGGTCGAATCAGTGATCTATTCGTGGTCCCGGGTTTTCAGCAATGGGGGCTTTATGATCCTGAAAGTGAGACTGTTAAAATCAGTGAAGGCCCTATTTCCGGCAACGAAGACCTTATTGACCTGGCAGTGGCGGAAACTTTTTTGAACAACGGTAATGTTTATGCCGTGAATAAAGAACAAATGCCTGATCAAGGTCCGGTTTGTGCTGTATACCGCTGGTAATAAGGTATGCATGTCTGAGCAATATTTGAAAAAGGCGATTTTTATTTTTATTGAAGAAGGGATTCTAACAGCTTATCAAGAAGGGTTAAGCTTAATGTAAGATCTGAGTTAAACAGAGTTGATTTTAGATTAGGAGGTTTCTTATTAATGGAAGTAGAAAAGAAAGCAAAAGAACTGGGTAATGAGATTGCTAAAACGGATGCTTATCAAGAGCTGGAAAGAACCAGCAAAAATGTTCAGGAAAATACGGAAGCAAATCAGATGATTGAAAAAATACAGGAGCTTCAACAGAACATTCAATTTGCACAGCAATCAGGGGTTCAGCCTAGCCAGGAACAAATTCAGCAATTTAATGATCTTAAGCAGCAGATGGATGCTAACCTTACCATTCAGGCATATGCTAAGGCTCAGGAAGCTTTCAACCAACTGATGCAAGATGTTAATAATTCTATTAGTAAAGGCATAAAACCGGAAGAAAATAATCAACAGTAAGCACACCTGAGGGTTGCGGATCAAGCGACTGAATAGAGACAATAAATGTTTTCCTTATTTCGAAAGGTGAGCAATTATGAAAAAAGTGCTAACTGTAGCCGGTTCTGATTCGGGCGGCGGGGCAGGAATTCAAGCAGACTTGAAAACCTTCGCCGCCCTTCGTGTATATGGGACTTCGGCCATAACTGCTGTAACCGCTCAGAATACAAGCAGGGTAGCCGCGGTGCACATTTTGCCGGCAGATTTTGTTGCCGGTCAAATGGAAGCAATTGTAGAAGATATCGGGGTAGATGCATTGAAAACTGGTATGCTACCTAACCCTGAGATTATTCGTGCTGTAGCAAGTGTAATCAGGCAATTTGACCTCAAACCCCTGGTTGTTGATCCTGTCATGGTAGCTCAGACCGGCGATGCTTTAATGGAAAAAGACGCAATTACAGCTCTTTTGCAGGATCTGCTGCCTATGGCTGCTATTGTTACACCTAACCTGGATGAAGCTGCTATTCTGGCCGATATTAAAATTAATTCCTTAAATGGTATGAAAACGGCAGCTAAGGTTATTCATGGATATGGTTCCGACTGGGTACTTGTTAAAGGCGGTCATATGGCAGGTTCTAAAGTGACAGACCTTTTGTATGACGGCAAAGAGTTTTTTAAGTTTTCTTCACCGCGCCTGCAGGTAGCAAATACGCACGGTAGCGGTTGTACTTATGCTGCTGCCATAACTGCTATGTTGTCCAGGATAACTGCTGTGCCTGAAGCGGTTGAAAAAGCCAGGACATACCTGTTAACTGCCTTGGAAGAAGGGCTTGACATCGGTAAAGGTAGCGGACCTCTTCACCACTTTGCGAATTTCTACCAGGAATGGTCCTGATCTAAAAACACTGATTTAAGACCAGTAAATAATAGAAATCCAAGTTATGATTAAAGGTGGATTACCGCTATGACACTTAAACAAAAAGTGGATGGCTTAAAGAATGAACTAATTGCTTTAAGGCGGGATTTTCATATGTATCCCGAACTGGGCTTTCAAGAATATCGGACCTCAAATAAGGTTTCTTCCTATCTGAAAAACTGCAATCTGGAAATTTCTAAAGTTGCTGAAACCGGCGTGGTTGGTTTGCTTAAAGGAAAAGAAAAGGGGAAAACCTTACTTTTAAGAGCTGATATGGACGCTCTGCCGATCAAGGAACAAACAGGTCTCCCCTATGCATCTAAACATGATGGTATAATGCATGCCTGCGGTCACGACGGTCATACTGCCATGCTCATGGTTGCAGCCAGGATCCTTGCTCAATACCGGGAAAAGCTAAAAGGAAATATCAAGTTTGTTTTTCAACCCAATGAAGAAGA
>PWMM01000239.1 GCA_003558195.1 Syntrophomonadaceae bacterium | reverse complement strand
TTTTCAATCCACTCTAGCTCCCGACGCAAATTTACTACTGCACCGGTTATAATGATTGCCGGTGGATTAAAACATTCCAGGTTTGCTTTTCCTGCTATATCTTTAAGCAGACCGGTCAAAACTCTCTGGCCGGCCCGGGTACCATTTTGAATAATTGCTACCGGAGTAGAAGGAGCAAGGCCTTCTGTCATCAACCGCTTAGTAATTAAATCCAGGTTACCCATCCCCATCAAAATAACATTGGTCCCAGCGCCTTTAGCCAGGGCGGCCCAGTCCAAATCAGATTGATCTTTTCCCGGATCTTCGTGGCCGGTGACTACTGTAAAACCCGCAGCCAGGCCCCTGTGGGTTACAGGTATCCCGGCATAAGCAGGGACCGCTACAGCAGAGGTTATGCCGGGGATAATTTCAAAAGAAATATTCCTTTCAGCTAAATAGGCCGCTTCCTCCCCACCGCGCCCAAACACAAAGGGATCACCTCCCTTTAAGCGCACTACCGCTAAACCTTGCAAAGCTTTTTCGGCTAAAAGAGCATTAATTTGATCCTGCTTCAAAGTATGTCGATCAGGTTTTTTGCCCACATAAATCAATTCCGCTTCGGCAGGGGCATATTGCAGCAGGCGCTTAGAAACCAGGCGATCGTAAATCAGAACCTGTGCTTTGCTGATGCATTTTAACCCTTTCAGGGTGATCAACCCTGGATCGCCAGGGCCGGCCCCAATCAAATAAACCAGTCCGCTATTTTTTTTATGTCCTTTATTTCCATCACTCATCATTGAACTCACACTCCTGCCGGATCTGATCAAGGATACTGCCACATCCTTCCTGCAGCAGCTCTTCTGCCAGGTTATTCCCTAAGGCTTCAACTTCATCAATGCTTCCTGTTTTTTCTCCTCTAAACATTAGTTTTCCATCAATGGAAGCCACCATGCCGGTCAAATGTAAAGAATTATTATTACAACGGGCAAGGGCTCCAATTGGCACCTGGCAACCTCCTTCGAGCCTGCGCAAAAAGGCCCGCTCTGCTCTAACCTCCAGGCCAGTCCGTTCACAGTGCAAAGCCTTGATTAACGCCTCTAATTCCCGGTCAGCTGATCTGATTTCAACGCCAATTGCTCCCTGCCCTACAGCAGGAAGGCATATATCACCTGGAATTATTTCACTGATTAAACTGGTCCAACCCATCCTTTTCACCCCAGCATAAGCAAGAATAATACCTTCACACTCGCCCCGCTGCATTTTTTTAAGCCGGGTATCGAGGTTGCCCCTGATTGAGCATATCTCAAGATTAGGGTAATGGTGTAAAAGCTGTGCCCGGCGCCGCAGACTGCTGCTTCCAATACAAACCCCTTTTGCTAAATCGGAAAGCTTTGCAATCTCTTTGGCAGAAATAAATACATCCCAAGGATCTTCACGTTCCATAATCGCCCCGATCTTAAGCCCTGGTTGTAGAATGGTGGGCATATCTTTCATACTGTGCACGGCCAGGTCAATTTCTTTTTTTAAGAGTGCTGCTTCCAGTTCCTTGATAAATATTCCCTTGTCACCAATCTTTTCTAAGGGAATATCTGTTATGAAATCCCCGGTGGTTTTTATCTCTTTTAATTCCACTACAAGGCCCGAAAAAGTGCTCTCCAGTGCCTTTTTAACTAGATTGGACTGGATCAAGGCCAGTTTACTGCACCTGGTACCGATTACAAGGCGCTTCAATGCCTGTTCTGTTGATGCCTGGGTTTTTAAAGATTTTTTCTCCACTAGTTTTACTCCTGGCTATTTTCAGATTGCAATAGCTCCTCAATTCTTTGCCAGGCTTTTTGATCAGGCTGGCTTCTGTATTCATTAAAAAAATCTTCACCGGCCAAGTACTCAAGTAATTCTCTCCGCCTGGCCTGATCTTGCACCTTCCCTAAGATCAAGTCCCGGGCATGACCTAAAAATTCGGCAAAATCAGCATAAGAATGATCTAGATTACCAGCAAGTTCATCTCTTAACCGGCTGGCTAAAGCCGGGCTTTTTCCGGCCGTGGATACAGTTAATGTCAGGGAACCGTTCCTGTAGAGGGCAGGCAGAAAAAAACTGCACAGCCCGGGATCGCTCACTGAGTTAACAAGAATGCCCTGCTCCATACAGTCTTTGGCAGCATTTCGATTTACTGCAAGCTTATTTGTTGCACAAATTACTAAAAACTTATTTTTCAGGTATACCGGACGGTAAATATCAGCCTGGTAAAAGATTAGTTCTTTTTCTATCAACCCGGAAAGATCTAAAGAAATAGCAGGGCTTATTACGGTAACTTTAGCCCGGTAGGAAAGCAAGGTTTTTACCTTGCGACCGGCCACTTTACCGCCACCGATCACCAGGCATTCTCTGTCACTTAAATCAACTTGCAGTGGACAAAAAGATTCCAACTAACACACTCTCCTCTCAAAATAAAAACTCCGACCTTCTCATTCTAAGAAGCCGGAGTCAGTATTAATAAAAAAACGCCTGGTGAAATTGAATCAGGCGCCTTTCGCGACCAGCCCTTTCACTCGAAGGGGAACGTTGCGACATTCAGGCAGGTCTCCTGGCTCACAATCATCGCTTCCCCCTCCTTCCCAGCTTACCTGCCAGTGGAATCATGGGTTCAGCTCCTGCTTACAGTGACGGGATCGCACCGGACTTACACCGGTTTCCCTCTTCGCCTGTTTAAGGCACCTGAATGCGTGTATTTAATTTTAATAATCGTAGCACAAAAAAGATCGCTTGTCCATGGTGTCAAAAAGATTTCCTGCAAAAAACTTACTAGTAAATTCCAAAAGTAAGTTCCGCAATGGACGACTTTATGACTCCGCTTTAACCAGGCTAAGTAACCATTTTATTTTTTGCACTAAAGGAAGAGTTAAAAATCATTAGTCAGACGAAAAACCAGGAACCAGGAAAAGCAAGCCGCCAGCTTTGTAATCATTTCCTGGGCGGATAAATGATGTAAGGCTTTATTTTCTATAACACTTAGAAATTGGAAAGGTTCTAGCTTATAATCTCCAGTGCTATATGTCTTTATCTCGCCAGGTTTTATAATATCACTTAAGCTGGCACTATTACCATACAACAGGTCTCTTACCATTTGCAATGCATCCCTGTTATTAATGAGGTCCCAGTCCAGTAAATCTAAAATATGAGCATAAACAGCAGCCAGAGCCATTAAAGACTGATCTTTATCCAAAATCTTAAACCTGTAATTGAAATCATCCCGGTTTATGTAAAAATGATTCTGAAGTGAGCTGCACTTACCCCAGAGGTCATCTTCGGTGATACCAAACCGGCTAACCCGCCGGATCACACTATTGCAGGCATAAGAAAAGAAGCCATTTTCTGCCGTTAAACCAGCTTTTACAGTATTCTTAACCACCCTGCCAATATATTCGCCCAGTTTACTATGCTGACCGGCATCAGTCAGGGTCACCGGAGCTTCTGAATTACTGACAATGATGGTACCATCTGTGCCCGATCCCGTAGCAAGGCCGTGGGAGTAACAGCTGGGAGCAAGTAACTCCTGTAAAGCAGCAGTTTTTGCTTCAGTTACCGTAACCATGGCCCGGGTTAAAGCCGCTTCTTTTAGCTTAGCGCCGATAAAGACCAGCAGGTTAATCGTACCTGGCTCATATGGAACAGGTTTACCATTATGCTCATGCCATAAGGCCGGATCGCCGGCACGACTTCCGTTAACATCAATTCCACCGGTCGCTATCACCGTAACGCTAAAATCTTTATGTGATTCACTTTTAACCTGGGCATATTTCATCTTGGCCGCTGTGCTTAATCCTGTTGCATACAGGGGGTTTAAACCAAGTTCTTTTGCCAGTAAGCGTAGATGTGCTTCATAGGTATCAGCCCGCATTGTACATTGCTCATCCGCTTTACCGTAAACCTCGCAATAGTTAAAGAGGCAGGATAAGTCTGACCGGCAGCCCCCGTTCAAAACAGAAGTGCTAATCAATCTGCGGGCACCTGAAAACCTGACCACAATTGCTTTATCTTCTCGGGTTAACCGGTCTCCGGTAGGAAGAATAATTTGATCCATGTTCAATATCATATCTCACAGAATTAAAAATGTCACACCTGCTTTTAAAGATCTTTTTCCTGTTCCTATTTTAATCTTCTCTACTTTCCCCACTAAAATATTATTAATGTTATAATCCGGCAATGTAGAAAAGGAAAAAACACCACTTAAACCGGTCGCGGCTTTTTACAATCTTATTTAGACTTGCTGATCATCTCTATTCTATATCCAGGCATTTTAAATAAGAAAGCTTTAAAAGGCCGTGAAGAAATAACCTATTGCTTTTCTAATGCTGAAAACTCTGCTTCTATCCTGAACCTTCCCAGCGCACAGTGGTAAAAATCTGGACCAATTCAGGATCAAACTATAACTCCAGTATTACCGCTTTCATCGCAAAGCGGATAGGCATAAAGCTTAATCCACCGATCTTTATCACTGGTTAACCTTAAGGGAATTGTTTCTGCTGCCGGTTTTCTGGTTTTTAGAGCCTTCATGGAAGGACATTTTAAACAGGGTTCCGATCTGTTCATGAAAACCTGGAAACATTTTCGCCCCTCAATAGGGTTTATATAATGGTACCATTTTTTCATGGTCCGATTAACCCGCAGAATATTAAAATCGGAATCGAGCACACAGATTCCATCTTTGGTAGCATCAAATGAAACTTCCAGAAGTTTTGACGGGTGAATAAAAGAGTGTTCTTTTTGCTCTGTCATAGCTACCTCCAACAAGGTGACAAAACTAAACATCAAGAACATAAGTGTTAAATCAACTTCAGATGATTACTAAAGATGTTTAAATTTAAAGGCTTAGGCAATCTAAAGCAACCTAGAAGTCTTAGATTTCATATAATATAACTACTCTTGCCGAATCATAATGCTCTCTATTCAAGCTCAATGTTCTTTTTTGAGAGTAATCGTTTTCAGGCTATTTAATAAGGCTTCTGTAACAGTATTGTTCCCACTGTATTCTTTTCCTGCCAGGTAGAGCATTTCAACTTTTAGATCATCCAGTGAAGTAGTCTTAAGATCAAGAGGATTTTTATTTAAAATAACCATATCCGCTTCTTTTCCAGCTTCCAGGCTACCCAGCCTTTTTTCGTCAAACGAGGTATGAGCGATATTATAGGTATATATTGAGAGGGCATCCTTAAAATCTAATGAACAGCCTGCTACAGGATGGTTGCAGGCAGCATAAATGCCGAGCAAAGGATCAGGTTCTGTAACCGGCCCATCAGAGCCGCCGCTGATATTTATACCCATGGCCATTAGCTTTTTAAGCGGCCATATTTCTGCAACCCGGTTTCCTAAAATTTCTTCAAGATAATGACGAGGCTCCAACCGGGAAGCTAAGAAGGCCGGTTGAATGTTAATCCCAATACCCAGCTGGGCTATTGTTTCTAAAGTATAATCAGGGATCAAGCAGGCATGAATCAATGTATGGCGGTGATCGTCACGAGGATAATCTTTTAAGGCAGCTTCGATAGCTTTAACTGCCTGGACTACAGCAGCGTCTCCAATGCAGTGCAGCTGAACCTGCAGGCCAGCCCGGTTAGCTTTTTTAACAAAATTTATTACCTTACCATCACTGTAAAACAAGTTTCCTTTAGTTTGTTCATCATTAGTGTATGGCTCCAGTAAAGCGGCACCTTTGAAACCAAAGGAGCCATCTAGAGCACAATCAAAACAGCCACCAATCCCTGGCAATTTGCGTTTTTTTACTTTTTGCAAATCCATGGTTTGCAGATATGTTCTAAACTTGATCGGCGAACCCTTTGTTATAAACCTGACCAAATCAACATCTCTATCCTTGTGGTAACCTATTCCTTCTACAGTATGCACAAGGCCGATCCCATAGACAGCCAGTTCATTAAGGCTGTTGATTAAAGCAGTAAGAATAGCTGATAGAGGAATTTTACTGGTGATAAAACCGGTACCTTTCAAGAAGGCTTCACCATCGATTAATCCTGTTTCCAGGTTCAGGCCCCTTAATGCCCGGATTTCAGGAGGTAAAAGACCAATGGCCTTTGAATTTGCCACAGCCGAATGCCCATCATAGTTAACTAAAACTGCAGGCTTATCTTTAATGAACCGGTCCATTTCGGGTCGGGTAATCAGCCTTTTCTCTTTGACCGTAAGCGGATTGTACCCGTAACCAAGAATTATTTTCGCCCCTGGATTGTTCGCAGAGTAGAGCTGCATGATCTTGCCGGTATCTTCAATTGAGTTTGCCAGGCGTACATCAAAAGTACTGTTAAAAAAAGCCCACTGGGAAAAATGGATATGCCCATCTCCGAAAGCAGGGAGCAAGGCTCGCTCTTCCAATTCAATATACTCAACATTTTCGAGGTTAGCATACAGGGTAGGTAAAGAATTACCGGTAAAAACAATTTTGCCTCCATCTTCAACCAGGTATTTATAAACTGCATTATCCCAATCACAGGTGATAATCGTTCCATGAAATATTTTCATAGGTTTCCCGCTTCCTAAAAGTATAAATGTATTAAATGTTTAAATTATAACACAATTATGCTTTTAACCCAATGTAGGAAAAGAGATTAATATTTTTCAACTAAGCATTCGATATTAACTGTTTCTACAATTCTTCTTGAAATATGCTTTTCCCGATTTTGCTGGTTAATTTTTGGTTCTGGCTTTTCCAGTACCATCGAAAAATCGGGTTACCCTCAATCCGGCCAGGTTGATAGGGATCGACGATATCCGAAAGGGTATCATTTAGGAGTTCTTCTTCAGCTTTGAAGGCATATTGCATTATTTCTAGCTTTTGTTTATCGAGGAGATCGAGGCCGGAGGAATGATTTTTACTGAACGGAATACCTGCAGCCTGATCCAGTTCAGGCATAATCCGGTTAAGGAGGTCTTTGATTTCCAGTTCGATTTTATCCCTTCTGGCAAGGTATGCATGATAACCAGGAAGCTTATTTTCTAAAATAGCCCGGTGCAATAGTTCTCGCTTCAACCAGAATTCGATTGACTCTTCTTGTTGACCGGGGTTGAAAGAAAAATTTTCTCCATCGATTATCCAAAATGGTTTGTAAAGCGCCAGGCATGGTGTGGAACTGCCAGTTAGTAGATATGTATGGCTGTTTTTTTTCAGGCGGGCT
>PWMM01000135.1 GCA_003558195.1 Syntrophomonadaceae bacterium | reverse complement strand
TGGCATCAGCATCGAGGGCCAGATCGTTTAAGGTTGCTGCCCCTGCAATGGTTGCCCCTTCAAACAGATCCTCCTGTTTCAGAGCGCCTCCAAATAACTGCATACTTTGCTGGCAGGCCATAATTTTAATGCCCTGCCCGGCAGTTTGTTGTAAAACTTCGAGCAAGCTTGGAAACTCTCCGATTTTTACTTTTTCAGCTTCCTCCTTAACCAGGCTTTTTAAACCCAATCCCAGGAAATATACTGTTGGCTCCACATCCATCGCTTTAGCGGTTTGGGCTAAAATCAGCGGAGAATAAAGCCTTTCAGGAGTATCGGTGCCACTGGTCTGCACGTATAGGATCTTCTTCTTTTCTGCCATCACTTTACACCTCCTTCCGGTTATGGTCATTTTTTAAGATATAATAGTGGTAATTATCGCCCTCACGTTCAATCTTAACTACACTGTGCCCGGCACGTTTCGCCCAGCGGGGGATATCTTCCGCTGAAGCAGGATCATCAGCGATCAGCTCCAGCAGGTTATTTTCTTCCAGTTGATCTATCTCTTCGCGCGCTCGCATTACCGGAACAGGGCAGTATAACCCAACACAGTCAACCCGGTGTATCTTCAGCCTGCCATCTTTACTGCATCTGAAACTATCTTCCCCTGTATCGGGGCAAATCGGCTGATCACAAAAAGGGCAACTGCATGACCCTGCTTGTTTTTTTTCATTAAATTTTGTTTCGCTCATTTTTTCGCCCCCTGTTTTTCCATGTAATCGTGAATCGCTTTATGCAAAGCATCTGCACCGAGATTGGAACAATGCATCTTGTTACCGGGCAAACCACCCAGCTCTTCAGCTACCTGTTTATTTGTGATTTTTAAAGCCTCTTCCAATGTTTTACCCCGGGCCATTTCTGATACCATGCTGGATACAGCAATTGCCGCTCCACAACCAAAGGTAAAATACTTTATGTCCTCAATACGGTTATCTTTTACTTTTATCGTAAATTTCATCATGTCACCGCAAACCGGATTACCTACTTCACCAACCCCGTCAGCATCATCGACTTCGCCGATATTACGCGGGTTGGTAAAATGATCCATAACTTTTTCACTATACATTGGCATTATTCTGCGCCTCCTTCAAGTATTGATGATAGAGAGGTGACATCTTTCTTAGCAAACTGGCCACCTCGGACATCTTTTCTGTGATACCGGGAATATCTTCTTCCCTGCTTTTCAGTCCTGCCGCTAAAAGTAAAGACCCTTGTGCCAGCTCAGGCGGCGAGCCGATAGCGTCGAGAACATGAGAGGATTTCAAAGCCTGCGAAGTACACGAGGAACCACTTGATACATAGATCCCTTCCATGTTCAAACGCATTAACAGTGCTTCTCCTTCGACAAATTCAACAGAAATATTTAAATTCCAGGGCAGCCGTTTTTCAGGATGACCATTTAAATGTAAGTGAGGAATTTCTTTAAAGAGACTTTCTTTAAGCTTATCTCTAAAGGAAGCTACCTGCTCAGAACGTTTTTGCAAGTGAGTATAAGCAAGCCGGGCTGCTTCTCCAAAACCTACTATAGCCGGTACATTTTCTGTTCCAGCCCGTAAACCCTGCTCCTGGATTCCTCCTTCGATTAAAGGCCGCAACCTTATTCCCCGCTTCACAAAAAGGGCCCCTGCACCTTTCGGTCCGTATAACTGATCTCCAGCCAGGGTCAGCATATCTACCCCCAGGGCTTCAACATTTAAAGGGATCCAGCCTGCTGCCGCTGTTGCATCGCTATGAAAAGGTATCTCCTGCTCTGTTGCTATGGCAACCAGCTCTTTGATAGGCTGGATGGTGCCTATTTCGGTGTTGGCAACCTGGATGGAAACCAGGATGGTCTGGTCGTTTAAAGCCTCTTTAAGTTGACCCGGGCTCACCAGGCCGCTTTCATCCACAGGCAATTTAACAATCTCATAACCTTCTTTTTCGAGGCTCCTTAACTGGTTCAGGATGGAAAAATGCTCTATGGCAGAGGTTATAATCCGGTTGCCCCTCCTTTTACCTGCTGTAACAATGCCTTTTATGGCCAAATTGTTCGCTTCAGAAGCTGACGCGGTAAAAATAATTTTATTCTTACCCGGCTCTTCTATCCCGATCAACCGACCCACTTCAGCTCTTGCTTCTTCCAGTGCCTGGCGTGGCTTTTCACCCAGGTTATGCCCGCTGGAAGGATTGCCATAATGCTCGGTAAAAAAAGGCAGCATTGCTTCTAATACTTTTTCATCAACCGGAGTTGCCGCCGCGTAATCAAGGTTTATTTCTTTCATAAGATCATCCCTTCCCTTAAAACTTATAATCCAGGTTCTTTACAAAATGCCTTTTTAAAAACTTCCACAATCAACTTCCCTGGCTAAGCTAGAATGTAATTATATAATTCCTATTAGAATTATAGGATATTTTACACGGTCTGTCAACAAATAATTAATAAAAATGGCGTTACCAGAGCCGGCATCATTAAAAGGAAAGAGAGCGGTGCTTGTGGAATAAATATAATACACCAGTGTGTTAAAGATAATGATTAATAAAAAGGAGAGAATGTTCATGAAAACTAAACAAAATTTGATGGAAGCTTTTGCCGGTGAATCACAGGCCAATCGTAAATACCTGGCCTTTGCTCGCAAAGCGGAAAAGGAAGGCTTTAAGAATGTAGGCAGGATTTTTCAGGCAATTGCTGAAGCGGAAACCGTCCACGCTCTGAAGCATTTTGAAATCGCAGAAAAAGTAAACGGAACCCTGGAAAATTTAAAAGCAGCAGCAGAAGGAGAGCACCACGAATTTACCGAAATGTATCCCGAGTTTATTGAAACCGCCAAAAAGGAAGAACAAAAGAAAGCATTGCAATCATTTGAATACGCCAACGCAGCAGAAAAAGTTCACGGTGGTATTTTTAATGAATTGAAAGAAAAAGTAGCCGGGGGCTCCGATGCCGAAGATAAAGGTGTTTACCTTTGTCCGGTATGCGGCTGGGTAGGCATGGATCCGGTTCCGGACAAGTGTCCTATCTGTAACACGGCCAAGAAAGCATTCAAGGAGTTTTAAGAAAATCGAGTTTTAATAAAATCACAGCCCGCATATCTTTGCCTTAACGCACCCCGAACAGCACTTTCTTTAGCGTTAATCCTGCCCGGGCTTGGTGAAGTCAGCAAAAACCGTGGAATGCAAAAGGTAAGTCCGGTTGTATTTTACAGCCAGCGTATACAGATAGCGAACTAAGGCGGGAAGCTCATCAGGCTGCCGGTTTAAATATAAACTCTTTTCCGGCCCTGTCGCTTCCCGTTTAAAGTAACCCCAGAGGTGATCTACAACATTACCAAGAGCAGGCGCTGTTACAGGCCTGCTCATCTTTTTTGCAATCAATTCTATTAACTCGCCGGCTTCTTCAATCGGGCATATTTCCCTGGCCCGCAGGTAGGCCTGAATATCCTTGTAGTAGTTGTAGCCCCTGGCCATAACCGAATACTTATGGTGAGCCCAGTATTCATAACCGCTTTGGGGCAAGGGTATTCTTCCTGACCGCGCTTTTTCGCGGTTTTTATAGCCGATAATTGATATTTGCTCGAGAGGAGTATCCAGGTAGCAGGGAGCGTTATCCTTTATTTCAAAAACGTTCTTCATAACTAATGGTACACAGGGACTCCTATGCTTAAAGCCACGCAAATCCATTTCCAGTACTGTTAAATCATGAACCCGTCTTAACCTTTCTAAGCGCCCTTGCCAACGCCTGGTTTCTGGATGATTGGCATAACCATCTTTCTCGCCACTGATCACGCTGTATAAAGCATGAATCTCTGCATGCTGACCAAGTAAATTCTGCCTTGATAAATAACCCGGATGAATATCCCATACTCTCACAAATTAACATCCTTTCAATCAATAAAAGGGCAAAACCAGTTTGACTGTTTTTAAGCTATAAGCTATTATTTAAAAAGCATTACAATTGCTTTCCAACAGAAAGCTGAACTAATTATATTCCAAGGAGGTATTGCGATGCAAAGCTATATGTGTGAATTGTGTGATTATACCTATGAACCAAAAGATGGCGATCCCGACAATGGTATAAAGCCTGGCACCGCTTTTGAGGATCTGCCTGATAGCTGGAAATGTCCGGTTTGCGGAGCCGATAAAGAAGAATTCCAGGCTGTACCTGATACTGCTTAGTTTTTTAGCTGTAATATTTTAAAAAAGCCGGGGCGGGGGAAATACCCACTTCCTACCCGGCTTTTTTTATTCCCATCACTCCTGGTTCTCTTTTAAAGTAACTCTCTTACCACAAAACCACCAAAAATCCAGAAACCACTCCAGTTGATGCTATAAGCCTTATCAATCATTTGATTGCGAATGTAAAAAGTGATCCCATCAATTTCTTCTTTATGATATTCTTCTTCCAATTCAGGTTTACCTGCTTGCACGGCAGGAGTTATAATAGTTCCTCCTCATCCACCACGACAGGCCAAATAAAGGGTATAAGGCTTTCCATTATTTTTCATTTTTTCTCTGGCCGCTTCTGATATCTTCAATTTTGCCATCATTATCACTCCCCGTAATAAATATTGTCTTGCCAGCGATCTAAATGCAAAAACTAATAATCATTCTTATTATAACATATTTATACCCCCGTGGGTATAGCTGATTGTTGCAAGATAACATTACTGAACCAGTAATTACTACCAGAGCAATTCTCATGCAGGCAATGAGCTTTTAGAAGTTGAAAATACAGAGATTGTAACTGAGCCACCAGCAAGAAAGTTCAGGCTTTAACAGTTATGTAGCAGAATTAAATTGTGGTAATAGTTATTTCCAAGCAGGCATTACTTGTAAAACTCATTTTCAGCACAGGCTGTGATATAATTTGTTTATTACAGGGATCATCAAAGGCTAACCGGAACAAGCCGGCATAATAAAAAGAAGCACTGAAAATCCTGTGTAAACCAGGTTCATAAAACCTTTCCGGGACAGCTAAAAATTTTTCCAGCTTTGAGCATTATTCTTGAATTAAGGAACTAAATTGCCCCTGTAAGAGAGGAAGATTATGAAGTTTATCATTGCCCCCGATAAGTTTAAAGGAAGCATGAAAGCAACTGAAGCCGCTTTACAAATTGAAAAAGGATTGCTGCAGGTTATACCCCGGGCGGATATTAAAAAATTCCCTTTATCTGACGGAGGCGAAGGTCTAATAGAAGCTTTAAGCAGCAAAACAGGCAGCTTAATTGTTACCAAAACCGTTACGGGTCCGGCGGGCAAGCCCATAAAAGCTGCATACGGTTTAATTGATCAAGGAAAAACAGGAGTTGTTGAAATGGCTGCCGCCTCAGGGCTTGCTTTGCTGGAAGATGATGAAAAAGATCCCCGCCTTACAACTACCCGGGGCACAGGTGAGTTAATAAAGTCTGCTTTGGATCAGGGCTGTCAGCAATTAATTATCGGCATCGGTGGAAGCGCTACCAATGACGGCGGCTCCGGTATGGCCCGGGCCCTCGGGGTAGAATTTTTTGACAGCGCCGGCAACCTCTTAGAGGAAGGCGGGGCTGCCTTACAGGGGCTCGAGAGAATCGATACTTCCGGTTTGGATCCTCGCTTAAAAAAAGTCAAGGTACTTGTCGCCTGTGATGTCGACAATCCTCTAACCGGTCCCCAGGGCGCTTCCTATATTTACGGGCCTCAAAAAGGCGCTACAGAAAAAACTGCCGAAGAACTGGACCGGGCTTTAAAAAACTATGCGCGGGTATTAGAAAAAGACCTGGCTATAAAAGTGGAAAATGTCCCCGGAGCCGGGGCCGCAGGAGGGTTGGGAGCAGGATTAATCGCTTTTCTAAATGGCCACCTGGGCTCTGGGATCAAAATGGTTCTAGAGGCGCTGGAGATAGAAAAACACCTGCCCGGTTGCAACCTGCTCATAACCGGTGAAGGCAAACTCGATGCCCAGTCCGCTCACGGGAAAGCACCCATTGGCATAGCCAGAAAAGCTAAAGAATATGGAGTTCCGGTGATCGCTCTAAGCGGTCAACTGGAAGGCGAACTCGATCTTTTCCACCGGGAGGGAATCCTGGCCTGTTTTGCCATTGCAAATGGGCCCCTTACCCTAAAAGAATCAATGGAAAAAGGGCCTCACCTGCTTCAAACCAAAACAGCCGAGTTGCTTCGCCTGTGGAATGCAGCCCGGCCGTTATAATTATTCCCTGGTAAAACTAATCCGAATCAGGCTCTTGTTCAAGGTCTTCTTCAATAACCTCTGTCCCGTTATCATCATCTTCATCATCAGTGTCCTGAATAACAAAGTGCCGTTCTCCATCTATTTCCATTTCATAAAGCTCAAGCACGGTTTCCCTCTCCATGTCAACCAGCATCAAATCATAGGTGTCCGGCTCTATGAAGAAAAATTTGCTAATGCCCGAGGCAATAACTTCATCACCCAGCCAGTTTTCACCCCAGTCTTCACTCTCGCTAGGGGAAATATATACAAAGCCAATATCTGCTGCAGTATCATTGGTAAAAAGGATAGGCTCCTTACCTTCAGCTCCAACTTCTATCCTGGCGTCCTCGGTTATATTCCTGGTAATGGGAAGAACATAGTACTCAAAGGTCATGGGAATCATCGAGTATTCTCCGTCTGGAAGAACAAAAGAAACAGTCTCACCAGGTTCTATAACCTCATCCTGCAGTAAGTCTTCGCCCCACTCATCGAGATTGGGACCATAAAACAAAGCAAAGGAGATAATGATCCTTTCTGTTTTATTAGCCACTTCAATGGTGATCTCATTTTCATTACCCAGGTCAACGTCATTATTTCCGCAGCCTAAAAGAAGGAGCAGGCTGGAAATGCAGATCATGACCACTGCTATTTTCCTGACCATAAACAACCTCCGTTAACTATCGTCACAGTTAAATAACTCAAGACCGCAACTTAGAATTGTTATAAACAATGGTCCCTTTGTTGAACTCAGTAACGGGATCATACTTGCCTTTGTAATTTTACCACACTTTGTTGATTATTCAAGGTAAATTATCTGTCCTACAGGCATTCCGCAAATGAAAACTTTTTTTAGCTCCAAACTAACCTAGCAGGTCCATTTGGAACTTTAATAATGAGTATTGATATATTTAGACGTCAAAGCGGTTCTACCATTAATTCTGTTAGAACCAGGG
>PWMM01000232.1 GCA_003558195.1 Syntrophomonadaceae bacterium | reverse complement strand
TTGCTTAAAGAATACTTCAGCGAAGCTTCTAATAGAAGTGGAGGTAACCAGCCCCAACTTTTAGACAAAGCCTTTCAATGGCATTTACGTCTACAGGAAACTGGATCTATGCTTCCGTAAAGCAGATTAGCGTCTTGGTTTTGTGATCTGCTAGCAACGTTATTATTGAAAAATTGGTTTCGCTGATAAAGACAGCCTAGACGGGTTTAAAGCTCTGCTTACCGCAGCTATGAAGGAAGTGATATTTCTATAGTTGTAAATTATCAGCAATATAGTAATTTGAATAGTAAAAGGTAGGTGAATATTTTCTCTGAACAAGTGCCTATTTAGCATCTGTTTTTTATTTAAAGCGCTCTTAATAAACCATAAAGCAGATTTATGATAGTGATAACTAAACGCTAAATGAAAGAAAAACAATCGTTTCGTTTCAGGAGGGAATTGCAAATGTCAAATATTGAGAGTTTTTTTAACCCCAAGTCTGTAGCAGTAATTGGTGCTTCAGCGAATATGGATTCTATAAGTGGTCGCCCTATCAGGTACATGCAGGAACATGGCTACCAGGGTGAGATTTATCCTATTAATCCGAAGTATGATGAAATTGCAGGGCTAAAATGCTATAAAAGCATATTAGATATACCCGGCGATGTTGATCAGGCCCTGGTGGCTGTTAATTTCAAGCTAGTTATGAAAACTTTAAACGAATGTGTGCAAAAAGGGGTTAAACACGCTCTTGTTTTTAGTTCTGGGTTTGCAGAATCAGGTGAAGAAGGCAAAAAAGTGCAAGATGAAATTGTAGAGCTGTCGAAAAAAACTGGTTTAAGAGTGTTAGGTCCTAACTGTCAGGGTATGGTTAACTTAATTGATCATATACCCTGCTCATTTAGCGCTTCACTGGAAATTCAACCTGCTTTAAAAGGTTCTGTTGGTTTTGTGACACAAAGTGGAGCTCTAGGCTATTCAATTTTCAACCTGGCTCAAGAAACCGGGGTTGGCTTTAGTTATGTAGTAAGTACAGGAAACGAAGTAGACCTTAATTCAGTTGACTTTATCGAGTACCTTGTTGAAAATGAAAATACTTCGATGATTATAACCTACACAGAAGATGTAAAAGACGGGAAACGATTTAAAAAAGTAACTGAAAGAGCACTTGAACTTGGAAAGCCTATTGTATGCATTAAAGTGGGTTCGTCTGAAGTGGGTCAAAAGGCAGCTGCTTCCCATACTGCAGCGCTGACCGGATCGGATACTCCTTATCAAACCTTGTTTAATCAGCGAGGCATTATCAGGGTAGATGAGATCCAGGATGCCATTAATTTTGCAGTTATGATGGAAAGGATTAAAAAAATACCGGAAGATACTAACCTTGGAGTAATTACTACATCAGGCGGGGCAGGTATTTTACTTGCAGATAAGGCTGAAGAATATAATCTCAAATTACCGGAGCTCGATCAAAAAACCAGGGAAGTAGTCGAAGAGAATATCCCTGTGTATGGTTCTTCCCTTAACCCAGTTGATGTAACCGCACAGGTTATTAATGAACCCGATAATTTTAAAAATGTTCTTCAGGTTATGGCAAATAATCCCGGGATTGATGGAATTGTAATTGTAATCAGCATGATTTATGGGGCTTCAGGGGCAACTATGGCTAAATGTATTGTTGAAATGAAAGAAAAAACAGATACACCAATTATTGTCACCTGGCCCGCCGGTGATAGATTGATGAAAGATAATTTTGATATTCTTACTGAAGGCTACATTCCCTGGTACAAATCCCCGGAACAAGCTGTTAAAACCCTTGGTTCTGCCATGAAATATGGAAAATTAAGAAAGAAAGTGGCGGGTTATAAAAAGCTTGCTGACATTAAAGCAAATAAAGAAGTACTCCAGGCAATCGATGCTAAAGATCGCTATTCAGAACACGATGCTAAAGAAATCTTGGATAAGTATGGCCTACCCATAACCAGGGAAAAGGTTGTAAATTCAAGTGAAGAGGCGGTTCAGTATGCATCAGAATTAGGGTTTCCAGTAGTCTTAAAAATAGATTCACCCGATATTTTGCATAAAACTGAAGTGGGAGCATTAAAATTAAACTTAAACAGTGCCCAGGAAGTTGAAGATGCCTATAATACAATCATGCAAAATGTAAAAAAACATAAGCCCGATGCCAGTTTAAACGGAATTCTGGTTCAGGAAATGGTTAAAGGCGGCAAGGAAATGATTGTTGGTATTAACGAGTCCAGGTTCGGACCGATGGTTATGGTGGGTTTAGGAGGAATATTTGTTGAAGTATTAAAAGATGTTTCTTACCGTATAGCCCCTTTTACCAGGGAAGAAGGATTACAGATGCTTGAAGAGTTAAAGGGCTATAAGATTTTAACCGGCGTAAGGGGTGAGGAACCCTCTGATATAGAAAGCCTTGTAGATATGCTGGTTAAAATGGGCCAATTTGCTTTTGAGTTTGAAGATAAAATATCTGAACTGGATATCAACCCGGTAATGGTAATGCCAAAGGGTAAAGGTGTAAAGATCGCAGACGCCTTGATCTCTAAATAAGAGAATATCTCTGTTTATAAAAATATGGTCAGATAAGGAAAGGAAGAAGCAATAATGATGAAAATCTTACGGGTTAACATGAAAGAACAGTCCGTTAAGATTGAAGATTCGCCATCTGAGTACCGCTTTAAAGGTGGCCGGGGCCTGACTGCCCAAATTCTTCTTGAAGAAGTCACACCGACCTGTGAACCACTGGGCCGTCAAAACAAGCTAGTTTTAGCACCTGGTTTACTGGGAGGAACTGCTGCTCCCTGTTCAGGGCGCCTTTCAATCGGAGGGAAAAGTCCTTTGACAGGTGGTATAAAGGAGTCTAACGCTGGTGGGATGTTCGGCCAAAGATTGGCCAGGGCAGGTTATCAGGCGGTTATACTTGAAGAACAACCTGCCAGTGGATGGTTTATCTTGAAAATTGATGCACAAGGTGTCTCTTTTTTAAATGCAGACAAATTGCTTGGGCTCGACAATTACGAAGCCTGTGAGCGCTTACGCGAAGAATATGGTGACAAAATAGGAATTGTGGTTATCGGAGAAGCAGGAGAAAGGTTATATTCAATAGCAACCTGTGCAATTGCAGATGTTGATGGTATACCAGCCAGGCAGGCTGCTCGCGGTGGTTTGGGTGCGGTTATGGGCAGTAAAGGTATTAAAGCGATCATAGTTGATGATAGCAAGCCTGTAGACTTTGAGTTTTCTGATGACAACCTTTACCGTGAGACATGCAAGGCCTGGCGTAAAGAACTGATTGAAAAGAAAAAAGTCTTAACCGACTATGGCACTGCCGCTCTTGTTATGGGTACCTCAAAAATAGGCTGCCTGGTTACCCGCAATTATAGATACGGGGACACAGACAAGAAAGAAAGCATTTCTGGAGAGCGCCTGGCGGATTTGATGAAAGAACGCGGCGGTAACCCAACTCATAACTGTATGAAAGGCTGCCCGATTCGCTGTTCAAATATTTATCATGATAGTAACGGTAACCATTTAACTTCCAGCCTGGAGTTTGAAACCATAGGCCTTCTTGGAAGCAACCTGGAGATATATGATCCCGATGTAATAGCAAAACTTGATCGTTTTTGCGACGGTTTTGGAATTGATACCATGGACTTTGGTGGAGCGATTGGGGTGGCTATGGAAGCTGGCTTGCTTGATTTTGGTGATGGAGAGGCTGTGATTGGTCTTATCGACGAGCTTAAAAATGACACTATGTTAGGTAAAATCTTAGTACAAGGTGTAGCGGTAACCGGCAAGGTGCTAGGTGTTCGAAGGACCCCGGCGGTTAAAGGTCAAGGCCTGGCAGCCTACGATCCTCGTTCTTTGAAAGGTACCGGTGTAACCTATGCTACTTCACCAATGGGAGCAGATCACACCGCTGGCAATTGTTTGCCCGGTCGAAAAGGTTATCGACCTGAAACCCAAGATGTTACCGATACGGGTTTAGCCGAGGGGCAGATTGGTTTGTCGCAGGATTTTCAAATCATGCACGCGGTTTGTGATGCCGCAGGATTATGCTTTTTTGTAGGTGCTGATGAAGTAACACTCAATCATGTCAAAACGTTGCTAAATGCTCGTTATAATGAGAATTTTTCCTTCGAAGATATATTAGATATTGGGAAAAACACAATTCTAGCCGAGCTTGAGTTTAATAAAAAAGCCGGGATCACGAGTGCGCAAAATTATTTACCAGAATTTTTCCGTGAAGAGGAGCTGCCCCCCAGGGGTACTCGTTTTGACATTGATGCAAAAGAGCTTGCTGCTTTTTATGATGATTGGCAAAAATAATGTTTTATCGCTCTTAATTATAAGCCTGGGCCTGTTACCGCGGTGACAGGTTCAGGCTTTAATTTTTCTATATCAACTCAGTGAATTTTTGTGAGAATTATTCATCGGGGTTCTTATGCTTTCTTCCTGCTGACAAGGGGCTGGTATAATCTTGAATCTTAAAGTAGCCTATTAGGGCACATTCGACCGGTCAATCTGGTTTGCTACGGCAATTTTATGAAGTGGTTTAAGCCTATTCAACGCCCCATGAATAATTATCACAGCCTGGTATGAAAATATCCTAACTCCTGCCGATTATCAGTTGGATTCTACTGTGCCCCCTCTAAACTATCTAGAGTGTAATATTTTTCAAATTGCAGCGCTAAGCTTTATCTAACCATTTTTAAAAATGTCCGTTATTGTCTTAGCAAAGCTCAGGTGGAAGAACCCTTTTACAGGTCGGGTAGGGCCGGATTAGCTGCCGGTAATTCTATAGAAAGCATACTTGATAATGTTATAAGTCTCTACTTTTAGCTCCAGTGGTTTATGATGGTCAAAATGAGCGATAAATGATATTTCCCTGTCCCTATATAATAGCCTGTGCCTGGCAACAGGTCCTGTTCTTAAGATAAAAGGCTCAATTCTCTCATTTATATTTGTTATTTTTAAAATACCGTCTTCTTCCTTGTATTCGCCACGACCTTCTAAAAGACCCATCCCGGCTCCAAAATTATAAAAATGAGTTTCTTTTAGATAAATTGAACCTTTGTCTATATAAAATATCTCATAAACTGGAAGAAGATCAACTGAATGAGTGTAAACTATAGTAAATTCCTCTCCTTCTTTAAGGGGAAGAATCATTGCACTGGAAACAGTATTTACCTCGTTTATCTTCAGCACATCAATTGTAAACAAGTTTAACAGCACAAACCACCCAATAAAGAGAAAAAGAAATAAGAGGGGAAAGAAAGATGGTAGCTTTCCCCTCTTGTTTAAACTTATTCGGTTTTTATTCAGTTGTATATAATTAAATGCCTCTATAATCGTTTTTCACCAGCTTTTATGTTACTGCATCTCTGGCGGAATCAATTCATCTGGCACATCAAAGCCTGCTTCTTCAAAGTATCTTACTGCGCCTGGATGAAATGGGACAACTGCATGCTCCAGTGCATTTTCTGGTGTGCTATATTCAGCAAAATGGTGAATCGCGATTAAGTGTTCCTGGTTTTCAAATACGGCCTTAGTTATATCGTAGACAAAATCTTCAGGGTAATCTGCACTTGCTATTACAGTATTCCAAACACTGGGATTAACAATAGGCTCATCCTGGTTGGGATATGTTTCTGGAGGCATCTCAAAACGGGAATAGAAAGGATATTCACTAAGAATAGTTTCCATCTGCTCATCTGTAAAATTGATTAAGCGGATATCCCTGGTGGCAGTAATCTCCATTATAGAAGAAGTTGGGGCCGCCACATCCCAGAATCCAACATCAATACGTCCGTCCCTTAAATCTTCGCCTGTTTCAGCGAAAGGTAGGCGCATAATATCCATGTCGTCGTAGGAAATTCCCAGGGCAGATAAAACCAGGTCAGTTTTAAATTCAGTTCCGCTGCCTGGCGCGCCGACAGATACTCTCTTGCCTTCAATATCATAAATATCATATACATCGGTATCATCTAAAACAACAACATGGAAGTGATGAGGATACATCAAGAAGACAGATCGTACATCCTGGGGATCATCTTCAAAACGTCCTTCAGCATGGTAAGCCTGGTAAAGAACATCGTTCATAACTGTGGCTAATTCTGCAGTTCCTTCTGCAATCATAACAATGTTTTCCACTGAAGCTCCGGTCACTTCAGTGCTTGCCCTCAAGTATGGCACCTCTCTATTAAGAACTGTGGAGACACCTCCACCATATGGGTAGTAGACTCCCCCTGTCCCACCGGTAGCAATACTTAAAAATTGAGTATCAACAGTAGCCGCATCATCCGGTGCTTCCTCTCCATTCTCTTCATCATCGGGAACATCTACATCAACCGGCTCATCCTCAGCGCAACCGCCGAGCACTAAAAGCATGGACAAAACCAACAGACCAGCAAACAACCAGCTCATTCTCTTTTTCACTTCTATTAAACCTCCTCTAATTTTTAAAAGCCTTTTTAAGCCTTTTTCTGTAAATTTTCTCTTTACCACCCTCTTTTTTAGATTTCTGGAAAATTAGCTTGCTTCAATTTCAGCTTTCACCTCTTCATACTTGTGCTTGCCTGATACAAAACGCTGATAGAGGTAAACCAGCACTACAAGTAAGAGTCCAAGAACGTTAAACAGGTAACTGGTAGAGAATAACAAAAAGGCTCCCACTGCTGATAATGCCCGCTCCCACAGTTTCATTTCTACAACAAAACAACCTTTAAAGGTACAGCCCAGGGCTACAAGCCCTAAGCCTACAAAAATATACTGGAGCAAGACGATATGAAAAGGTTCTGCAAGTATAAAGGCTGCATGGTAAGCAAACATGAAGGGGATAATTAAAAATCCCCTGGCAAATAATAGTGATTGCCACCCGGTTTTCATAGGAGGAGCACCGGCTATGCCTGCTCCAGCAAAAGCGGCCAAACAAACCGGTGGGGTAACATTGGCAGCCTGGCTAAACCAAAATACTATCAGGTGGGCCGCCAGGCCCGGAATACCTAACAGGGTTAAAGCTGGTACTGCTAATACAGCCAGAATGATGTAAGAAGAAGTAACAGTTAAACCCATTCCCAAAATATAAGAGGTTATACCCACCAGGACAATTGCTAAAGGCAGAATTCCACCGGAAAGATCCACAATAAACTCGGATATCTTTAATCCCAGGCCTGTT
>PWMM01000023.1 GCA_003558195.1 Syntrophomonadaceae bacterium | reverse complement strand
TTATTCCCTTCTGAAAAGCTTCAGTCGCTTACCTGGTAAAGAAATGTGATGCTCTCGGGCTGGATGTTATGTCTGCCGGAGGAGTTGCCGGGTTTGCGATTGAAGCTTTTCAGAAGGGAATAATCAGCGCAGAAGATACCAGGGGCGTAGAATTAAAATTTGGAGACACTGCTGCAGTGGAATATATCCTGGAAAGTATTGCTTCACGTTCAGGAATTGGCGATCTTTTGGCCAACGGTGTAAGAATTGCCGCCCGGGAGCTGGGCGAAGAAGCAGAAGCTTTTGCTGTCCATGTTAAAGGCCTGGAAAGCCCGGCCTGGGGGCCACGCAGTGTGCCCGGTATGGCCCTGGCCCTGGCTACTGCTGACCGCGGAGGCTGTCACCAGCGCGCTTTTCCCATCCTCTATGAATTGGGCGGAGAGTGGGAAGGAAAAGTAGTGGAGCGCAATGCCATTGCAGGTAAAGGTAAAATTGTAGCTCACCTGCAGAACTACCTGGCCGCCCTGGATACCCTGGTTAAATGTGACTTTGCCCAGTATGGTATTAGCGCCCAAACTTACTGCCGGATGCTCGAAACAGCACTGGGTCGCCCCTTCAATACCACCATGTTGATGGAGTTGGGAGAAAGAATTTGGAACCAGGGCCGGCTCTTTAACCTGCGTGAAGGATTTACCCGGGCTGATGACAATCTTCCCAGGCGTTTCACCGAAGAACCACTGCCCGGCGGACCCCATCAAGGAGAGAGAGTAACAAAAGATCAGCTTAAGCAGATGCTGGATGAATACTATCTGGCCCGGGGATGGGATCTAAAGGGATGCCCTACAGAAGAAACCCTGAATCGCCTGGGCTTGCACGACCTCACTGCTCTGGTTAAGGTGCCAAATTCTAATCATTAAAAATGGATATGACAATCAATAAAGCATAGTGTGAAAAGTTAAAGGAGGGTTTTGCCGATGAAAGATTTACAAAAACTGCACTACTTTGAAATTCCAACGGTTATGAAACATGGACTCGGCGCTGTTAAATACCTGCCGGGGGAACTGGCCCTGCTCGGTGTCAAGAAACCTCTGTTGGTCACCGATCAGGGAGTTATTAAAGCCGGTTTGCTTGACAGCGTTATAAAACCGCTTAGAGAGAGCTCTATTAATTATGTTTTATACGATGAAGTTGTTTTTAATCCGCCCCTTGCTACAGTAGCCAGAGGGACAGATAAATATCACCAGGAAGGATGCGATGGGTTAGTAGCCCTAGGTGGAGGCAGTGTGATGGATGCAGCTAAAGCTATCGGGGTGGAGATTGCCCATGGCGAACCGGTTCTTGAATATGAATGTGCTGAGGGGAAAAAAGAACTGTGCAACCGCATACCTCCCCTGGTCTGTATTCCTACAACAGCGGGAACGGGCAGTGAAGTTACCATGTGGGCGGTAATTACTGATCCGGAGCGGGAATATAAGTTTAATTGCGGTGGGCCGCTTATCGCTGCGCACCTGGCCCTGGTCGATCCCCTGCTTCACCTGTCCCTGCCGGCTGAAATAACCGCGGGTACAGGAATGGATGCTTTATGCCACGCTATTGAATGCTACACCTGTGCCTATGCCCAGCCGCAAACCGATGCTGTAGCGTTGCAGGCAATCGAGTATGCCGGTAAATACCTGCGCCGGGCAGTTGCTTACGGTCAGGACGTGGAAGCCCGTTACTATATGGCTATGAGCGCAATGCTGGCCGGGCTTTCATATGGCAGTGAAAGTGCGGGAGCGGTCCATGCGATGACCCAGACTATGGGTGGTATATTCCCTGTTCATCATGGTATTGCTGTTGGGGCAACCCTGGTGCCGGTCATGGAATATAACTGGCTGGGCGAGCCGGCCAAGTATGCGCGCATTGCCCTGGCTCTTGGCAAGCCGGTGATCGGCATGAGCGAGCGAGAGGCTGCCCTGCTTGCAGTTGAAGCGTGCCGGGAGTTAGCTGAAGATATTGGTATCCCGGGCCTCAAGGAACTGGGTATTAAAGAAACGGACATTTCCCGCCTGGCGGAAGAAGCATTTAAAGATCCGCAAACCACCGGCAACCCGCGGGATCTAAGTGTAGAAGCTTATGAGCAGATTTATCGCCGTGCCCTTTAGGGTGATCGATTGAATAGAAAAGCTTGAAAGGCTCTATACTTAGTTGCGATTATTGTGTAATATGACAATAATCAAATAAATTTAAAGCAGGTGATTTAAACGGTTGTTTTAGATATTTACGAGGAAGCTTTGAGGTTGATCGAGGAAGCTGAAAAGAAGGGGCTCACTCTGAGGTTGCTGGGAGGGCTGGGCATAAGACACATCTGTTCCAGCGCCACGGAAGAGCCCTGGCTTCGTGAGTACGAAGATATTGATTTCATTGCTTCAAAGCAGAGAAGGGACGAACTGGAAAATTTCTTTGAAGAGCAAGGGTATGAGCCGAATAAGCAGCGCAATCTCTTTGCAGGCGACAAGAGATTACTTTTTTATGATCTCGAGAACAAGCGGCAGGTGGATATTTTTATCAGTGTTTTTGATATGTGTCACCTGCTCGATCTTGAAAGCAGGTTAGAGCTCACAGGGACAGCCCTGAACCCGACTGATTTATTCCTGACCAAGATCCAGATAATTGAGATGAATAAAAAAGATATTTACGACTTAGGTCTGCTACTGATCGATATTGACACCGGTAATGATGACAGTAAAGTATTAGACCTTTTATATCTAGCTCGCCTGTGCGCAAAGGACTGGGGGTGGTACAAGACAATTACGAAGAACGTTGCGGAACTGAAGCACTATTATGTTAATTCACCTGATTTCTCTCCAGCACATAAAGAAAGAGTCATCCAGAGCCTTGATCTCATTGCAGCAGAAATCAGAAAGCATCCAAAGTCAATGGCCTGGAAAACGCGTAACATGATTGGTGAAAAAGTACAGTGGTATAATCTTCCCGAAGATCTGGGTAAATAATTTATTAAAACAAGTATGTTTTTAATATTATTGAGGAGGGAATACTAAGATGTCGGAAAGCAACGGCTCCACAGGAAAAGACAGTGGTCTTTTCGTTCGCCAGGCTACGGGCCTGGTTAGATCCTGGTCCATTTTCGATGCTTTTGTTTATGCTTTTTTCTCCGTTAACCTGATAACGCTGGGACTTTACATTTTTTCCTTCGCCCCCTATGTTCCTGACGGCCACCTGGTTTCTGCAGTTGTAATAAGTACAATTTTTATTATATTCCTGGTTATAGTTTATGCTATGCTGGTATCTATCATGCCCAGGGCCGGAGGTGACTATGTTATCCAAACCCGAATCCTGGGAGGTCCCTTAAGCTATGTGCTCCCCTTTGCCGGATGGGTATTCATTTTATGGCTGTGGATTCCCTTATATGGTAACATGTTGTCCTGGAACGTGTTTACACCGCTCTTTACCCTCCTGGGCAGTATGACCGGCAATCAAGGCCTTTTAAATATTGCTTACTGGTTTAACGGGGTAAACGGCCTCTTTGTTTCCGCTCTTTTAGTATGTCTCCTTGCCTCCATTGTCATTAGCCTTGGCATGAAAGGATATGCCCGGGTCCAGAAATTCAGCTTCTACCTGGGTATGGCCGGCCTGCTAACAGTATTCATTATGCTGCTAATCAATGACAAAGCCACCTTTATAGAAAGGTTTAACGCTTTCACTGCCCCGCTCGGCGGTACTGAGAATGCTTACTCCCAGATAATCGAAGGCAGTTCTGAATCAGGGTACGACCCTATCGCCTGGAATAACCTGGCCATATTCGCCAGCCTCCCCTTGATTCCCATGGTTGTTTTCTTTAACCTGTGGCCAAACTGGGGTGCTACTCTTTACGGTGAGGTCCGTGGTGCTTCTGAATTCAAGCGGAACTTCCTGGGCATGTTTTTAGGGCTGGTTGTAACAGGGATCCTTGCTGTAATCCTGCTTGCCCTGTTCAATCGTACTTTCGGCTGGGATTTTTACCTGGCTTCAAACTTTGCTTTTTACGAAGGGTTTTCACCTTTCCCGGTTTTCCCATTCCCTGGTCTGCTGGCAGCAATGCTTACCGATAACCCTATCCTCCAGCTATGGGTTATCATCTCCCTCAGCGGGTGGTTTTTCGGCTGGATGGGCACCGTCTTCCTGTCATCAACCAGGGTCCTTTTTGCAGCATCTTTTGACCGGATGCTTCCTGAATGGGTATCCCGGCTTCACCCGAAAACAAGAAGTCCTCTAAATGCGCTTTTATTAATGACAGGACCTTCTGTTATTGTCAGCTTTTTATTCTACTATGTGCCGGGTTTCGAAGTATTAACCCTGAATGCCACGGTAGCAATTGCTGTCTGTTTTTTGGGTACTGCTATAGCGGCAATTGTGCTGCCTTACCGGAAGCCCGATTTGTACCTTGCTTCTCCGGTATCTCGTTATAAAATCCTTGGACTGCCGGCGGTTACCGTGTGTGGTGTAATTCTGGCCGGCTTCCTGTTATTTAATATTGTTTTGTGGATCTACGATCCCACCGGGGTCTACGGGGTTCACGATCCATATTCAGCGGTATTTATGCTCGTATTGTATGGAATAGCTTTTATAATCTACTATTACTATAAAACGCGCAATAAGAAGCTGGGTATTGAACTGGAAAAAACATTCGAAGAAATACCTGTCGAATAGTTTAAAGCGCAGCTCTTACTCCAACTGCCCCTCCCCTGGACTGGGGAGGGGCTTAAAAAAAGGAGAATCATCAATGGCCAAGATCTTTTTTGCCACAGATATACATGGTTCAGAGAAATGCTGGAAGAAATTTATAAATGCCGGTACTTTTTATGAAGCCGAAGCGCTGATCCTGGGCGGAGATATGACCGGAAAAGCGATCGTGCCAGTAATCAAGGAGAATAACGGCAGGCATAAGTGTACTTTCCTGGAGCAGGAACATATCCTGCATACCGGTGAAGAAGTGGACAATATGACCCGCATGATCAAAGACCGGGGCTATTACCCGGTCATACTGGATAGAGACCAGATTAAAGAGCTGGAAGAAGATGAGCAAAAAAGGGATGAGCTATTTACCCGGCAAACTCTTTCTACAGTTGAATACTGGATTGAGTGGGCTGAAGAAAAGCTGAAAAAAACAAAAATTCCCTGCTATGTTTGCCCCGGTAACGATGATGTTTTTAAAATCGATGATCTGATTGATAGCTCGGACTGCATTAAGCTGGTCGAAGGTCTGGTAGTAGATCTTCCTCTAAATTACCAGATGCTAAGTACCGGTTGGAGCAACCCAACTCCCTGGAAAACATACCGGGAATGTTCGGAAGAAGAAATGGCCAGGCGTCTGGCAGAACCGCTGAGCAAGCTTGATCCTGACAGACCGGCTGTCTTTAATATCCATGTTCCACCTTTTGGGATTGGCCTTGATGAGGCCCCGGAGCTTGATGAAAATTTACGCCCCAAGTTTGCCGGTCGGGCCCTGATCCCGGTGGGGAGTAAAGCTGTGCGCCAGGTTATTGAAGAATATCAACCTTTGCTTGGCCTGTTTGGCCATATCCATGAAGCTAAGGGGGCTGTGCGGCACGGTAAGACCCTCTGTATTAACCCGGGCAGCAACTATGAACAGGGTATCCTCCTTGGCGCCCTGATCAAACTGGAAAAAGACGGCCTGGGTGAATATATCCTAACTTCGGGATAAGACAGGGAAGATTTTAGGCAGGGGCCAGTTCACCTGTCACGGGTCATATAAGGCAGATTGTCTGAACAATAAAGCAGATGAGGTTGGTCCCCGGTACCATTTTGCAATAGCGGGCTTAATACCGGCTTAAGCTTGCTATGGTTAAGAACCGTGATGAACCGGCTTAGATTTGGTTGGTTCGGTTTCTAAAGCCAGGGTCGCAGGGGTAAGTTTCCCTGCGGCCTTAGAGATTATAGTTACAAGTGATTAATGATCCTTTTCCATCTTGTAAACCGGGATATCTTCGCCCTGCCAGACTATTTTCAGAATGCCGCTCAGCGTGGAGAGACGGCTGAAAAGAATACTTTCGTCAAATTTATGAGGTGTAACCAGGGCCAGCTCAATATCAACAACATCTTTTTCCAGCGATGAATCATATTCTTGTGCCTGAAAGTAAGCTTTCTTGATCTCAAGCTTGCTATCATTGATTACTTTTGTCACCCTGCTCAGTAAACCGCTTTGATCTACTGCCTTGATCTGTAAAATTTTTATCCTGCGCTTCTGCAGTAATTTCCGGTCCACTCGGCCCAGGTAGAGCAGGCTGATCAATACCAGCAGGGTTGCCAGCGCAGCTCCAGAGTAAAAACCGATACCGGTTGCCAGGCCGATTCCCGATACTACCCAGATTGATGCTGCAGTGGTTAAACCCCTGATGCTGCCTCTTTGTTGCAAGATAGTGCCTGCGCCTAAAAAACCGATTCCGGTAACGACCTGGGCGGCAATCCGGCCCGGATCAAGTTGATAGCCGGCCCCAAACTCATTTAGAAATCCATATGCTGAGACCATCATAATCAGGGCTGATCCGGTGCACACTAAAATATGAGTTCTAAAACCGGCCGGTCGGTTATGGGTTTCCCTTTCAAACCCCACCAGTCCGCCGAAGATAACGGCCAGGCCTAGCCTGAGGGCAATTTCCCACAGATTGATACCCATCTATCATCATCTCGCTTTCTTTTAGATATGGTCATAACCCTTTTAACGATAAGAACTTAGCCAAAAGGGTTTATCAAAGCAGTGATCTTCTGGAAGCAAAAATTACCAGTCAATATGCCAGGCAGATAATAAGATAGCAATTTAAATTGTTGTAAAGAAAAACCTTTGTATATAGTGCAGAAATAAAGGGATTGCTTTAAGCAAAACGCACAAAGCAAGATAATATAAGCGGGGTCAATATAAAAACCCGTTCTTTATTATGAAGCGAATCTATGGCTTTAAAGAGGTTGCCATGTTTTAGTTTTGGTTGGAATATTTTATTGTCAATCGAACTATAGTTTTTCCCGGGCCGAGATTGTGCCTTTAGGTGTTACGTTGGAGCTATAATATATTTTAAATATCGATGAACTGGTGCCGCAATAGTCAGATTCTATAATAACCCCTTATAAAAACGAGTTCAGGTTGCTGTTTGCGAGATCTCATAATTAAAGTTATGTAATCGTGGTTTGCCTGAGAAAAATAAATTATCTCAAGCCCTTTTTTAAGGAAGGACT
>PWMM01000100.1 GCA_003558195.1 Syntrophomonadaceae bacterium | reverse complement strand
CCGGCAGCCACCGCCACGTTTTCCACTTCTTGATCGAAGAAGTTTTTACCAGGCAACCTGAAGCGGTACGCGAATTTCTCCTGCAAACCTCAGTATTAAAACGTTTCTCTGCTTCATTATGCCAGGCAGTTACAGGTCAGGAAGAGAGTGCCGATTTGCTGGCCCAACTGGAACAAAAAAATTTGTTTTTAATTGCCCTTGATGAGGAAGGTGATTGGTACCGCTATCACCCTCTATTTGCAGATCTACTTTTGCACCAGCTGAAGCGAACGATGCCGGAGAAAATCGAACTGCTGCATGAAAGAGCAGCCCGGTGGTTTGTTGAAGCCAAAGAACCCGGTGAAGCCATCGGTCATGCTTTAGAAGGAAATAACCTGGAGCTTGCCGCCCGAATCCTCGACAGCAACATCGAAACTCTAAGCCAAACAGAAGGAGTTGGCCTGCTTAATGAGTGTCTGGAGCTGATCCCTTCCGAACTACTGGTAAAGTTCCCGTACCTGACTGTAAATAAAGCCTGGTTTTACATGGTCCACAAGGGAATGGAGGAAACCGGGGCGATCATTAGCCTGGCCGAACAGGTAGAAGCAGGTACTGCTTTTAACGATGATGCAGAAAAGCACAAATTTGCCGGAACCCTGGCCGTGGTTAAAGCTTACTACCATATTTACAAACAAAACTTTCCCGCTGCTCTTGATAATGCAGAAAAAGCGCTTGCGCTCTTACCCGCAAAAAGCAGTTACTGGCGCTCAAGAGTTGGCATTATATCAGGAGATGCCCGGCTTTTTTCCGGCAATCCCAAAGACGCTTACCGGTATTACCTTGATGCCCACCGGAATAATGAGACCCTTGGTAATGCCTATTTGAGCCTTAATACTGGATTCAAGGTGGGCACTACCCTTAGCTACCTGGGACGGCTTGAAGAGGCAGAAAAGATGTCCCATGACTTAATCCAGCTAGCCAAAAAAAACGGGCTGGACAGGTTGCCCCGCTGCGGCCTGTTATGGACATTGCTGGGAGACTGTTTAAAGGAAAGAGGAAGCCTTGAAGAGGCAGAACGCTTCGTAGAGAGGGGCCTTTCCTTAAGCGAACCTGAAAAACCATCCCACGGCTGGAATTGCCTTTACGGGATAGCCCTGGACTATTCTAAAAGGGTATATGAACTTGCCATAAACAGGATCAAGGAGCTGGAACAGCTGCACCGCGAGGTAGCTCTTCCCAAATTCATCCTCACTCCCGCTACTGCCTGGAAAGCTATGCTCTTACTTGCCTGCAATAAACCGGTTGAAGCCCGGGAAGTACTTAAAGGCGCCGGGATTAAAGAAAGTGATGATATACCGGGTGGGCGGGAAAGATGCTACCTGGCCCTGGCCCAGGTTCTTTTAAAAGAGGAACCCTGTTCGCAACAACAGGTAGAAAAGATCCTCGAGCAGGTAAAAAACGCCGCCGAAGCAGGTGAATACAGGCAACTTCTAATCGAAACCCTTTTAAGCAGAACTTTGCTGGAAAAAAATCTCGGCAGCGGTAAAAATGCTGAAAATTCTTTACTTCAGGCCCTACAGCTGGGAGAAGAAAGCGGCTTTTACCAGATCTTTATCGATCAGGGCCAGGAACTGATCCCGGTTTATAAAAGAGTTTTAGCCAAAGAAAAAACAGGTGGCCCTGCAAACCTGAAGCCTGCATTGTTGGCTCTTGCCGGTAGAGTTCTTTCAGTTTTAAACCGCCTTGAAGAAGGGATATCGCAAGGCACGGAACCAGGAGTAAAAGATGCAGAGCTTAAGGAAAAGCAATCTACTGCTGCGGAAACAAGCGCTCCTGCCCTGGGAAATAGTGCGCTTTATGAAAACCTGGTCGAAGAATTAAGCTCAAGAGAAATAGAAATCCTTACCCTGTTCAACCAGGGTCTTTCCAACCAGCAAGTAGCCCAAAAACTTTTCCTTTCCCCGGGCACGGTAAAATGGCATGCCAGTAATATCTACGGTAAGCTGGGCGTCAGAGGCAGGCTGCAGGCAGTAGCCCTGGCCCGCAATTTAAAGCTTATTCAATAAGAGTGGCCACTCTTGTGATTTCGTTTTTGTCGTGCATTTTAGATGCCCCGGGTTTAATTATTTACTACCTGCTCTTCAAACACCTCGTCAAGCCAATCGAACGTGACCTGGTGCATAAAGTTAGCATTGGCTACCTGGCAGTGCCCACCGGCTCCAAGCTCTTTGGGACCGGTTATTCTCTTTTTCACCGGGTGCGGGATAGCTTCCAGGGCTATTTCCTGCATTATTTCCACCCCCCTGGAATAACTTATCTCGTTCTCTCCATCAAGTAGCAAGGTGGGACATTCGATCTGGCGGGGATCCAGGAAAAAACTCTTGTTAATTTCTACAAAGTGCTTCATGTCCCTGGCGCCCCATTTCCTTTTAAGCATTTCCAGGCGGGGCATCATGGTAGCGCCGAAAAACATTTTTATGATAGGAAATAAGATTGTATCTTCCAGCTTGGCGATAATGCCAAAGGGAGAAATTTCTGTCATCCATATATTCCCATCCAAGATGATGCTGTTGGCCACAATGGCCTTCAGCCTCTTCTCGAAGCAGGCAGCCCTTGGAACCATGTAACCACCCCAGCTAAGACCCATAGCCGCCAGCTTCTCAGGATCAACATCCGGCCTGCCTAACACATAATCGACAATTTTTTTCATGGGCACCTCGGTGTCGGGGCGCATAACCATTCCTTCCAGGTTTGTTGCTCCCTGCCCGGGCATCTCCACAATGAAAAGGTTATAGTTACGCTTTATCCCTGCCGGACCGATTAAAAAATAGAGCTCTTCAAGAATTGTATCGCCGCCACCGATAAAGATTAAGGTCTTACGCTTCTGATTATCAGGAGCAGTCTTTATAAAATAGCCGGGAAGATGTTTTCCTTCAAAGGGGATCTTAACTTGCTCCATGGGCAGGTCTAAAAGCCTGCCGGCGGCCTGGAAACATTCTACCTGTTTTTTTCTTTTACCGCAAAAACCATAATAGGTTGAAGCCCTGAAGAAAGCTTCCCGGGCGCTAACCTTGTGATTTTTTTCCAGTGAATCAGAAGCGAGTTTCTCTACCTTTCCGGCCAGTGCTGCAAATTCACGATTCCAGCTTTCTTTGTCCTGCTTTTTCATTTGTGAGGTGGCAGCCCATATTTCTGCTGTATCACAACCTCCACCACTTTGCAGCCAAAGCAGGTGGCCGACATTTAGATCAGTATGGACATCTTTATACCGGTAAACAATTCGCTCTTTTTTGTAGCGCCCCATGCTGGCCCTGGGCATTTTTGTTTCATAAAGCTTTTGATAACGTTCCATTACTATCCCTCCAAGTCCTTTGTTTTTGTTATTTCCAGTTTAATGCTAAAAACCCGAGCAGGGACCTGCCAAAAGAGTGGTTTAGAGGATTGTTAAAAAAGCCTTACCTTTCCCAGAAATATCCAGCTTTGTGCCTAGCAAGTCTATCAGGAACCCCATTTCCTTGCTAAACGCTTACTAGGTAGCGTTTTATTAACCGGGAATCCAGATCTTGTTGGCCTGGACAACTTCAGTACTACCTTTAAATTGCAAAGTCTCAGTTGATTTAGCGAAAAAGATCAAACCCCTAACCCCGGATAAATACTGGTAGTATTTTCTAAAAGTACCACCCTGACTCACCACTACCAGGGGTTTTTCCACCCGGTCAACAAGGCTTCTAAAATCCTGGGGGTCTACTTCTACTATTGCCCCCGAAGCTTTGATGGCTTGCGCTATTACAGCTCCCGCGGCTGCTGCCGCTCCGGCTGCACCAGCTGCTCCTCTACTCATATAAAATCGCTCCTTCCTTGTTATAAAGATAATATAATGATCAATTGATGAATTTGATGACACTTTAAACTATACCGTTAGTGCTGTCAATTCTCCTAATTCTTGATACAATAAGTAGCAAGGGAAGTAGCAAGTATAGCAGTAAGGCGGTGAAATTTATGCAGCGCAGCAACCTGGTTTTAATCGGCATGCCGGGAGCCGGCAAAAGCACCACCGGCGTTTTAATCGCCAAAGAGCTGGGGAAAACCTTTATCGACGCTGATCTGATTATCCAGGAGAGGGAAAGTGCCCTTCTGCAAGAGATAATCGACCGGGTCGGCTTTGAAGAATTCCTGGTGATTGAAGAAAGTGTGCTCCTTAACCTCAATACTGTCAATTCTGTAATCGCTCCGGGGGGCAGTGTCGTCTACAGTGAAAAAGCTGTTAATCACTTGAAAAAGAAAAGCTTGTTCGTTTACTTGAAGCTTGACTATGATGAAATCGAACGGAGATTAAACAACATAGAAAGCAGGGGCATCGTCTTCGGTGAAGGCAAGGGACTAATTGATCTTTATGAAGAAAGAACTGTTTTATATGAAAAATATGCCGATTTGATTATTGAATGCTCAGGCCTGACAATCGAAGGGGTAACACAGGAGATTGTAAGGGGTTATGACAATCTCAAACTTTAAAAAGGGGCTGGTTATATGCTGATCGCCTATCCTATCTATTTGATTCGCATTTTCCTGGTATGGCTGGCTAACATCTTGAAAAAAGGGCTGCGCCCACCAGAATATGTTACCTTTACTTTGCACGGTTCGTATCCAGATTTGAAAACACCCCCGGAGAGCATTCTACAGAGAAGAATGATCGCCAGGGCTAAAAGTCTGCAGGAACTGGCTGATGACTTTCGGACAGTTTCAAAAGATCCCCGGGTAAAAGGAATAATTCTACACCTGGGTAAACCTGAACTCACCCTGGCCCAGATCCAGACCCTGAACAGTTCGATCCGGGAAATCCAATCAAAAAACAAGGAGGTAATTGCCTGGTCCACCGGTTATGATTCATCCACTTACTGCCTGGCTGCTGCCTGTAACCGGGTCCTCCTCCAGGAAGGCGGCATAATCTATACCCTCGGCTTCACAAACCGCCAGTTGTACCTGAAGAATGCTCTCGAGCACTTAGGTATCGAACTGGACGTGGTCCAGGTCAGCCCATATAAATCCGCGCTGGAAAGGTTTGTACGATCCAAAATGTCTGAACAGGTCAGGGAAATGACCGAATGGCTCCTTGATTCATATTATAGCCAATTTGTAAAAGCTATTGCCAATGGCCGCAACCTCGGACAAGACAAGGTCCAGGAATTAATCGGCCAGACTCCTCTTTACGGTGAAAAAGCCTTAGATACCGGCGCTGTTGATGGCATCATCAATGCTGAAGACCTCCCCTCCTACCTCGGCGAAGAAAAACCGGCCAGATTGGCTGCATGGGATGAGTGCAAAAAATGCTTCCCCAGGCCCTTACCGCCCCGACCAGGCCGCTACATTGCCCTCCTCAGGGTCCAGGGCAATATTATTGACGGTAAGAGCCGCCGCTCACCGTCCAGGCCACCAGTTCCCGCGCCCTTCCTCTTCAATGACCAGACCGGTGATCTTAGTTTTGTTCAGCAAGCCCGCATGGCTCTCAAAGACAAAAGAGTGAAAGCTGTATTACTATATATCGATTCAGGCGGCGGCTCGGCAGCAGCTTCGGAAGCGATCACCGCAGTTTTGGGCAAAATTGCCGCTCGGAAACCTTTAGTAGCGATGATGAGCTCCATAGCTGGATCCGGTGGCTATTATGTAGCCACTCCCGCCCCCTATATAATCGCCCAGCCGGCTACCCTCACCGGTTCTATCGGGGTAATTGCCGCCAAGATCGTTAATGCCCAGCTTTTGGATAAGCTACTTTTAAACCGGGAAACGATCAGGCGGGGCCAAAAAGAATTATTTGGTTCACCGGAAGAACTATTTAATGAAGAAGAAAGAAAAAAAGCATTGGACTTCATCTTTCATGTATACGAGCTATTTATCAAACGGGTGGCAGAAAGCCGGGCTTTGCAGGCTGAAGCAGTAAAAGAAGTCGGGGGTGGAAAAGTTTGGACCGGAGAACAGGCCCTCTCTAAAGGCCTGGTTGACGAATTGGGCGGCCTGGAAACCGCGCTGGCCATATTGCATAAAGAAGCAGATCTTCCCGAGAATGTTCCACTGGTAGAGATTCCGCTTCCGAGACAGGAAACAGCCCCACTACCCACGGCAGCAGCATGGGCTGAGCATGCCCTTATAAACATGGCAAACTTGAAAGATGGCAAAGCCCTGCTGGCCGGACCCCTCTACTTTTGCCAGCATTTGGAAAAGTAAAAGCCAGGTATAGTATACATAGTGAAAACAGGGAGGAATAGCTATTATCAGGCCCGCCCAACCGGATGATTTAAGAATTCTGAACCAGCTGGCTTACGAATCAGAAGCGTACTGGGGCCACAGCAAAGCGGTGATGGCCAGGTTTGCCACCAGGTATCAACTAACCGGAGCCACCCTGGTAGAAAACAGCGTACGTGTTTTAACCTGCAGCGACGAAAAAAACATCACAGCTTTTTTCAACATCAAAGCCGCAGGCAACACTGCCCGGCTGGAACATTTTTATGTGAGGCGAGACCTGATCGGCTGTGGCGTGGGCAGGAAACTCTGGAAACACCTGGTAGTTATGTGCCAGGAAAAAGGTTTCAAAACCCTCGAAGGTATCACATATCCCAAAGCGCTGCCTTTCTATTTGAAAATGGGCGCAATCCAAACAGGGCTGGTAAGATCATCCCTGAATCCCGATCAGCAAATCCCAAAATTTAAATTCGATCTGGCAGGGCATGGATAACAATTTAATTACACCATCACCAGGCTGCCTGGTAAACTTCTAAAACTTCCTCTATTTCTGTCACCATGCGCGGGTTATAGAAAATAGAACCATCGGCCAGGGAATAATCGGCAGCTTCAGCCAGCCTGTCTACAGGGACACCGGCATCACGTAGCTTCCGGGGCAACCCGATCTTTTCAATTAAGTCTTGAATAGCCTGCACGGCGGCCTTGCCCGCTTCTTCATCTCTTAACCCCCGCACATCAAGATCCATGGCCTGCGCAACCTGGGCATACCTGTCGGCGCACTCAGGCATGTTAAAAAGCATGACATGGGGGAGCAAGATAGCGTTGGCAAGCCCGTGCGGCACTTTAAAGAGCGCCCCAAGCGGGTGAGCCATGGCATGAACCAGGCCCGGCTGGCTGTTGCTAAACGCGATAGCAGCCATGGTGGCTGCCAGCTGCTGCTGACCACGGGCAACCAGGTCTGAGCCATCTTCAATACAGCGGGGCAAATACTCTTTAATCTGCCTGACTGCCTGCAAGGACAAACCGTCATTGATCGGTTGCCGCTGCAGGGAGTGAAATGCTTCTATGGCGTGGGAAAAAGCATCCATTCCCGGACCCGCAGTCAGGTGAGGGGGAAGGCCGGTAACCATGTGCGGATCCAGGATGGCCAAATCCGGAATGAGGTGGACATCAAGAAAAGCTTCCTTGACATTGTTATCCCAGTCCTTGATTACGGCAAACCAGGTCACCTCACTGCCGCTTCCTGCGGTTGTGGGAACAGCAATATGAGGTGTCTGGGGACGGGTCAGCATTTGCATGCCCCGGTAATCACTGATTGTCCCCCCTTCTTTCAAAACCACGGCCATGCCCTTAGCCGTATCAATAACACTTCCTCCACCCACACTAACCAGGATATCGGCTCCCTTTTCCAGGGCAAAGGCCGCGCCTTCATCAACCAGGTGGAAACCTGAATCTGGAAGACAGCCATCGTATGTTCCAACATAGCGCCTGCCCAGTGCTTTCTCTATCTTTTCCGCCAGGCCGGCTTGAACTAGCCCTTGATCGGTCACAATTAAAGCTTTTGAGCCGCCAAGCCTTTCCACTTCCAGGCCGATTTCTTTAACACTATTCTCACCAAAGATAATTTTGGTCGGGTTGTTATATTCAAAAGCCAGATCGCGGTTGTATGACAATCCAGTAATCCTCCTCCTAATTTAATTGAAGAACTTTAATGAGGTTTTATCTGCTCAACCGTGCTTGATTTTAGACAGGGGACATTTCGCTAGAGCAGTTGCAATGCCTATGAAACAAAGGTTGTAGCTGGTCAGTCTGCATGGAAGCAGGCTGCCGAGACCAGAAAAAGAGATGGCTAATGTCGAAGGCAAACAAAGCTAAAGGCTGAAGCTGAGTAGCTACCATTTCCCACGATGAGCCATCACCAATTCAAAATTAGGTAAAGCTGAGCAAACATTAATTGTATTAAAACCCAAACCTGGCTCTTAATTCGTTAAACCACTCCTTGAAAGCTTCACGCTCTTGCTCACTCATTTCAGTTTGGAACCGGGTATCAATGCCGGCAGCAAGTTCAACCAGGCGAACACAGGCTTTCACAAAGCGTACAATTACCGGTAGTGAGCCCTTAAGTTTGATTTTACCCTGCATCATTGCTTTAACTACATCAAGTTCTTTTTTTAACACCGACTCCCATCTTTCAAAATTACCGGTTAACACATAGTCTGCATTTTTCCCCGTTTCCTCAGGCACCAACCTGACCGAACGGCAATCGCCATGCCATAGATCCATTAGCATAAAAATATCGCCATCTAGGCCAATGGCCGGATCGCCCAGGATGTGAATTACTACAGTTCCTTCCCATTTTTTTGCCACCTTCTTGTACAGTTCATCTTCCTGAATGTTCTTTTCAAAAGCGTCCACCCACTCCGGTGAACCCATTGCAAAAGGTGGTTCTACTTTCGCCAGACGTTTTTCAACCATCTCCCGGTATGCTTTTTCCCATTCTTCACTCCCATAAGCAAATTCTGCAAGATTATTACTCTCCACTGTATCAACCCCTTATATGTATTATTGTACCGCTTGTCTCTTTAAAAGTAATATTATCAAAGAGAAACAGGCTTAAATAATCGCTGCATACTGATTAGAGTATACCTTGTTTAACAGTAAATTGAAAGTATATAATTATAGCAATTTAATAATATATTAGTGTTTTCGCAAAAATATAGTTGTTTTTTCCCACTATAAGCTGTATATTTAAATAAATCGTCTTTTCATTTTACAAGCTCACACAATTCATGCAACTTTTGATTTCCGGGAACCAAAAAAAATCTGGAGGTGTTACAATTGTACGGCTGCCATGGAAAGATACTCAGGGTCAACCTGAACAGCGGTACGGCTAAGAAAGAAGATGTCCCAGCAGATGATTATAAAAAATACCTGGGAGGCGCCGGGCTGGCCACCCGCTACTTGTGGGATGAGGTGCCGGCAAAAGCGGACCCGTTAGGTGAAGAAAACAAGTTAATTTTTATGACTGGTAGTCTCACCGGGGCTGTCGCGCCCAGTACTGGCCGTTTCAGCGTGGTCGCAAAATCACCGCAGACAGGAATCTGGGGCCAGGCCAACTCCGGGGGCCGCTGGGGGGTCGATTTTAAAAAAAGCGGTTACGATGGAGTTATATTTGAAGGCATATCTCCTCATCCAGTCTACCTGGCAGTGGATGACAATAAGGTTGAGGTAAAAGACGCTTCCCATCTCTGGGGTTTGAATGTTCCGGAAACAACTGCAGCAATTAAAGAAGAAATGGGAGATAAATTTAATATTGCCTGTATCGGACCGGGCGGGGAAAACCTGGTCCAGTATGCAGCGATCATGAACGACCTGGGGCGCGCCGCCGGCCGCTGCGGCCTCGGGGCCGTGATGGGCTCAAAAAAACTAAAAGCTATAGCCGTAAGGGGCAGCAAACCTCTCACCATCTTTGATCCTGATCAATTCAAGGCTCATTCCAGGAAACAGTATGAACTGATGGACGATTCCATGTTTAAGATGTCCCTGCAGGCATTTGGGACCAGTGTGGTCTTAGACCTGGTCAGCATCAGGGGCGGCTTTCCAACCAAAAACTGGCAAACCGGGATCTTTGAAGACGCCGAGGATATTAACGGCCCGGCCATTTCCGATAAAATCCTCACAAAAAACGTGACCTGCTTTGCCTGCCCCATCGAATGCGGGCGGGGAACAGAAATTCGGGAAGGCAAGTACGCCGGGCACAAGGGGGAAGGCCCGGAATACGAGACCGTAGGGACTTTTGGCGGCATGTGCGCTGTAAACGACCTGGAAGCCATCACCATGGCTGGATACCTCTGCAACGATTATGGCCTGGACACAATTTCAGCGGGGAGCACCTTCGCTTTTGCCATGGAATGCTACGAGAAAGGGATCCTGACAGCTGAGGACACAGGCGGGCTGGAGCTAAATTTCGGTAATCCTGACTTAATTGTCGACCTGGTCCACCTGGTTGCCCGGCGTGAAGGTATTGGCGACCTCCTGGCAGAGGGAACAAAAAGAATGTCAGAAAAACTGGGCCAGGGCAGCGAAGCCTTTGCCATGCACGTGAAAGGCCTGGAACTTCCGGCTTACGACAGCAGGGCCGTGCAGCTAACCGGTTTAACTTACGCAACTGCCAACCGGGGCGGCGATCATATCACTGCCTATGTGCAGGGACCCACTTTTGTGGATGCCCCCTTCCTGATCGTTGAAGAAAGTGAAATCAAGGACCCCTTCGCCGCCGATCCTGATGAAGTAAAAATTGCCGTTGATCTCGAAGATATGCTCACCTCTTTCGACTGCATTGGAGCCTGTAAATTTATGGGGCTGTGCATCAGTGCCGCAGACTGGGTGGAACTGGTCAACCTGGCCACCGGTTGGGATTATACCCTGGAAGAGTACAAAAAAGCGGGAGAACGAGTTTACAACCTGGCCCGGGCTTTTTGCAGCCGTGAAGGGCTCACTCCTAAAGATGATACGCTGCCAAAGCGGCTCCTGGAAGATCCCCTGCCGGAAGGACCGGCAGAAGGACAGGTCAATGATCTTCCCGTGCTGCTGGAGCGTTACTACCACCTCAGGGGATGGGACCGGGAAACTGGTAAACCGGCAGCGGCGAAGTTAAAAGAACTCGGCCTGGAAGACGTTTCCGATAAACTCTGGAGCTAGAAAAGGGGGTTTTGACTTTGAGCGAAATAGAACAAAAAAGGCCCTGGCTGAAAAGTTACAAGCTGGGCCCTTATAAATTAGCCCAAAGCCTGGAACCTTATCCTGAGCTGCCCCTGTTTAGCATGCTCGACCAGTCAGCTGAAAAGCATCCCCGTTCCCAGGCTATTGAGTATTGCGGGGTGAAAATCAGCTATAATGAACTTAAAGATTATACCGACAGGCTGGCCTGTGCCTTGGCTGGATTCGGGGTTAAAAAGGGCGACAAGGTAGCCACTATCCTGCCCACCTCTCCCCAGTACATTATTGCCAACTTCGGGCTCCTTAAAGCAGGGGCGACCCATGTTCCCTGCAGCATTCTGCACACAGAAAGGGAACTGGCATATGAGATTGGCGAATCAGGAGCAGAAACCGTGATCTGCCTCCGGGAGCAGGCTGATAAAATCCTGGCCTTAAAACCTGAAACCAGGATCCGGCAGATCATAACCACATCCCTTACCGATTATACCGCTGCTGAAGAAAATCACCGGGAGGTACCGGAAGGGATCTACGATTTAATAACTTTAATTGAGAACCACGATTCCCGGCCCCCGCAGGTTGAGATAAATCCTCGGAGTGACCTGGCCTACCTGGCCTTCACCGGCGGCGCTACCGGGATTCCCAAGGGCGTTATGCTCACCCACTTCAACCGCTACTCCAATGTGTTGCAATCGATGGCCTGGGCTATGGCTAACCTGGAAAAATCGATACGCGGAAAGGCTTCACTTTGCCTGGGGGTTCCCCTCTTCCACTCCTACGGCGATGCCGCGGCCCTTTTTGGGATCTATTGGGGCCTTAAACTGATTTTGGTCCGCGACCCCAGAGACCTAGATGAAATTGCCAGAATCCTGGTGGAAAACCGCCCCTTCCTGACTGCCCTGGTCCCAACCCAGCTGATGAAATTAAGCGAAAAAGACCTGCCCCGCCTGCCGATCCAGATCCTGTCCGGGGCTTCTTACCTGCCCCTGGAAGTGAGGGAAACGATTACCGCCAAGATCAAAATGCCGGTTACTGAAGGATATGGCCTGACAGAAACCAGCCCCCTGACCCACCTTGATTTGAGCGGGTTTTCTAAAATTACCGGTTTTTCCGCCAGGCAAAAATACAGCATCGGCCTGCCGGTTCCAGATACTGATGTGAAGCTGATCGATGAAGAAAGCGGGAGCGAATGCCCGCAGGGTGAACCGGGGCACATGTACATAAAGGGACCGCAGGTGATGAAGGGATACTGGCCCGAAGCAGGTTCCGGCCTGATCAACGGCTGGTTACCCACGGGTGACATTGTCAGTATGGACGAAGACGGCTATTTTTATATCGTCGACCGGATCAAAGATATGGCCAATGTGTCCGGCTTCAAAGTTTATACCAGCACTATCGATGACATCCTTTATCAGCACCCCGCTGTATCAATGGCTGCAGCCATCGGGATCCCGGATCCTGATCGGGCAGGCAGTGAAAGGATCAAAGCTTATGTAGTGCTCAAGGATGATTACACAGAAACAGTAACGGCAGAAGAAATCATTGAGTTTTGCCGCGACAAATGCGCATCTTATGCCGTACCCCGCCAGGTAGAATTCCGCCAGGACCTGCCATTTACCGTAACAGAAAAAATCTATAAAAAGCAGCTTCGAGAAGAGGAACTGAAGAAAATGAAGGATTAAACTGATTCCTGAAAACAACAACAAAACCGGTGCAAAAGGTGAGATAGAGCCGGTTAACGCTGCAACTTATTATGGCAAGCATAGAATAAAAACCGGGGGTGTGACCCCGTGCAGGTAACAGTAAAAGCATACCTTTTCCTGAGAGATTCACTGGGGTCAGATTATATAATAGTAGAACTGCCGGAAGATGCAACAGTTATGGAGCTGCTCCGGGTTTTATGCCGCGATTACGGCATACCGGAAAAGCTCACCATAGGGAGTGCCACCCTGACCCTTTTTGGCAGTCATAACAAGACCGATTTAACGATCCTTGTTAATGGCTTTAACATCAGGCAGCTAAAGGGCCTCTCTTCAATCCTGGAGGAAGGAGACAGGGTCAGCATTTTCCCTCCAGCAGCCGGGGGATGATTAAACAGTTTCTACTAGACCAGGTTTGATGCGATCGGTTCCAGCATATTCTAAATACTAGATCTCATCAACCCGTCCAATTATATTCCATATAAGATGCTGTTTTTTCAGCAATATCCCGGCCAAGTAGTTTTCCTACAACGTATAAAGACATATCAATACCGGCAGATATGCCCGCTGCCGTAATATACCGGTCATTGTCAATGAATCTTACATCGCTCCTAACTTCAGCTTTTGGTGCTGTTTCTCTTAATAAATCCAATGCCCCGTGATGAGTAGTTATTTCCATATGATCTAGTAAACCTGTTTTTCCCAGCAATAATGACCCGGTACATACAGTTAAAGTTAGTTGACTGGCCAAAGAAATAGATTTTATCCAGCCAATTAAGGTATCATTATATAATTCTTTACGTGTTCCAGGTCCTCCAGGAATTAAAATAATATCCGGTTTCGGGCAATTTTTAATGGTGTATTGAGGGTTTATACTTAAATTGTTTCTTGCTAATACCGGGGTGTTATCCTCTGCCACAATCATTACCTCAAAAGGACTTTGCCCATGGTTGTCTTTTGTTATGGAAAAAACTTCAAAAGGGCCGCAAAAGTCAAGCACTTCAACCTCATCGAAAATAAGGATTGCAAGCTTACATGGAAACTTCATAAATTATCTATACTCCTTTCCAATTGAAAATTCGAACACTCTTTTAGAACATACATATTTTGCCTGGTTCTTCTTTATAGCTTTATTATACTAGATCAGGGCTAAGATTTTGAATATCAGCATAAATTGTTATTTTTATGGTAAAATATATTTGAAAGGTTTTGATATTTCCAGGCAATTAACCGGTAAAAGGAGTGATAATATCATGAAGATTTTAGTTTGCACAGATGGCTCGCAGCACAGTAAAAAAGCATTAGAAAAAGCAGCAATACTTGCAGAAGGATGTAATGTGGATGAAGTAGGCATTATTCATGTTTATGATGAAAGCGTAAACCTTTCTGCGCTACCCCGTGGAGAAGCCTATGCTCCAACTGAAGAAGATATGAAAAATTTCAAAACTATACTTGAAGAAAATAAAAAAGAAGCAAATAAAATTTTAGAAGATGCCCAGGATTATTTAGAAAGAAAAAATATCAAAGCACGGACAATTTTAAAAGAAGGGCGCCCGGCAGATACTATTGTAAAAACAGCAAGTGAAGATGGTTTTGATACCATTGTCATAGGTAGCAGGGGACGTAGCGGTTTACAAAAAATATTCCTTGGAAGCGTTAGTAGTGCAGTAGTCCAGGAGTCAAAAAACTGTAGTGTTTTAACAGTTAAATAAACCTAGGTCTGCTTCGGCTGCTATAATGAGTTAAAACAAGACCCAGTTAAATACTATTTTTACCTGGACGGGGAAATCTGTACAAAAACAGCTTTCATTTTTGATAGTTTTAGATCTAAAGAGTTGATGCCAGCCGTGTAAATAGCAGATAATAAGATTAAGAATAAGCTTTTAGATTCTGGCAGAATGTCTTTAGCTTTTTTATTGCCTGATCATTGCTTAGTGAATAAAGACTAACTCCTTGCTTGCTTTTTTAAAGGATCACCTCCTTGATGAAAGAACAATCTTTTTCCTGCAGGATATTTTTTCCCCTTCGCGAATATTACAAGTCAAACTATGGACAAAATAATATGGTAAAAACAGGCTGAAAGTAACTCCTTGATTTGTTTAATGTTCATCACACTTCAAGCAGGGTTCAAGAGAACCAACCGGCGCCGTATTAGAAGTAAAATAATGCTCAAGGAAGCAAATAATAATGCTTTAAAAGGAGAAATGATGAATTACAACAGTAATCAATACAAGTATCCATCCAGAAGAAGTGTTGTTTACAGCAACAAGGGCATGGTTTGTACTTCTCAACCTTTAGCAGCCCAGGCGGGGCTTGATATATTAAAAATGGGAGGCAATGCTATAGACGCTGCTATAGCAACTGCTGTTTGTTTAACTGTAGTGGAGCCAACCTCTAACGGTATAGGAGGAGACAGCTTTGCCCTGGTATGGAATAATAATAAATTGTCTGCTTTAAATGCAAGCGGCCCGGCACCAGGGCTGATAAACGCTGAAGCTATTAAAAAGCAGGGTTTTAAAGATATACCGGAAACAGGATGGATTCCCGTAACTGTACCTGGAACCCCTTCAGCCTGGGCTGAACTATCAAAAAAATTCGGCACTTTACCTTTTGAGCAGTTATTCAAACCAGCAATTGATTATGCTTTTAATGGCTTTCCTGTATCACCAGTTATCGCTATGTTATGGGAAAGAGAATATGAAAAATTTAATACGCTAAGCCAACCTGAATATTTAAAGAATTGGTTCGACATCTTTGCGCCTGCCGGTAGAGCTCCGAAACCTGGAGAAATTTGGAGATCTCAGGATCATGCCAGAACTTTAAAAGAGATAGCAGCTACCAGGGCGGAATCATTTTATCGTGGAACTTTAGCTGAAAAAATGGATAGTTTTTCCAAATCAGAAAGCGGTTTCATTAGATATGCTGATTTAGAAAAGTACTCCCCGGAGTGGGTAACTCCCATTAAAATCAACTATAAAGGCTATGAGATTTGGGAAATGCCTCCTAATACCCATGGGCTGGTAGCATTGCTAGGCCTCAATATTTTAAACGGGTTTGATTTAAAAGAAAAAGAGACTATTTCAACCTATCACCTGCAAATTGAAGCCTTAAAAAATGCTTTTTCTGATGGGATAAAATATATCACAGATCCAAAATACATGACTGTGGATTTAGATTATATTCTTTCTGAAAGCTATGCCGCAAAAAAAAGGGCTTCAATTACCGAGCTAGCTGCAGATCTGGGTATTAGCGATCAGCGAAAAGGTGGCACTGTTTACTTATGTTCAGCAGATGCAAAAGGCAATATGGTTTCTTATATCCAGAGTAACTACCAGGGTTTTGGATCGGGAATTGTTGTCCCTCATACTGGCATTGCTTTACATAACAGGGGCAACAATTTTTCATTAAATAATAACAGTGTTAATTTTATTGAACCTGGGAAAAAACCCTATCATACTATCATACCCGCTTTTATAACGAAAAATGGGAAAGCAATCGGACCATTTGGAGTTATGGGAGGCTTTATGCAACCCCAGGGTCATCTACAGGTAGTATCTAACCTGGTTGACTTTAATCTGAATCCCCAGGAAGCTTTAGATGCCCCAAGATGGCAATGGTTAAAAGGAAACAAAATTATAGTGGAAAAAGATTTACCATCAAGCATCAAAAAAGAGCTAGCTTTAAGAGGACATCAAGTAGAAGAGGCAATTGATAGTTTAAGTTTCGGTCGAGGACAAATAATTATGAAAGATGACAATAATGTTCTAATAGGTGCCAGTGAGCCACGCGCTGATGGCACAGTAGCTGCCTGGTAATAACTGAGCATAACCTGAGTGGAGGATTACGTTGAAGAAAAAACACCATTATTTATCTTTATTTTTGACTTTCTTTAGAATAGGAATTTTAGGTTATGGTGGAGGACCTTCATTTATACCCCTGGTCTACCTGGAAGTAGTAAATAACAAAAAATGGATATCAGATGATGAATTTAACGATGTCCTGGCCATTGGTAATACTTTACCCGGTCCAATTTCAACAAAAATGGCGGGTTACATAGGATGGAAGCTAGCCGGTCTTTTGGGAATTATGATCACGGTATCCGCGCTGGTACTCCCCACTGCCCTGGCAGTTGTATTTTTATTAACTTCGATGGCAGCATTACATGACCTATCCTGGGTGCAGGGTATGAGAAAAAGTATTCCGCCAGTTATTGGGGTAATGCTGGGTATAATAATATACCAGTTTATGAATCAATCTTTAAAGGAAATGGGCTGGTTTAAAAGCTCCGCTATCTTTTGGGGAGCATTGCTACTAATGGTTAGTTTTGATATCCACCCAGGCCTAATTATTATACTTATTATACTGGGAGCCCTGTTATGGCCTGTGTATAAAGATAACAGTGAGGTGCAAGGCAATTGATATACTGGCAAATATTTCTTGCTTTTTTTATCCCGGGGATAATCGCATATGGTGGCGGACCGGCTGCAATCCCCTTAATAGAATATGAAGTGGTTCACCGTTATGGGTGGTTAACCAGGGTGGAATTTGGAGAAGCACTGGCGTTTGGAAATGTTTTACCGGGTCCAATTGCTACTAAAATGGCAGCATATATTGGTTATGAAGTAGGAGGGATAACAGGAGGGATTGTAGCCTTACTAGCTACTGTTGTACCTTCACTGCTTTTAATGATAGCACTTTTAAGCATCCTCTACCGGTATAGAGACTCCGTTCGTGTGAAAAGGCTAACAGTTTTTGTTTAACCAGCTATTGCTGTTATGCTCACAATCATGGCTTACAGCTTTTTAAAGGATTCATATAATCAAATCGGTTTTGCGCATACTATATTGATGGGCTTTATTAGTTTACTATGCTTAGAAAAATTCAACATTCATCCAGGCTTTATTCTATTGGCAGCATTAATTTATGGAGGATTTGTTTTTAGTTAAAGATCATAAATTCAAATAAGAAAAGTTTACTGCTATAAATGTGAGCACATTTATAGTAAAATAAAGATTAAGAATAGATAAACTGGAGGAACGAAAAATGAATAAAACCTGGTATTTTGCATTTTTTGTGTTGCTGTTCGGTTCACTTTTTTTAACAGGTTGTGATTACAGGGATGCATTTGACTTTATTGAGTGGCTCATAAACATCCTGAATTAATTGTACTAAATTAATGAGCATCTCTTTACTTAATATGATTTAAACGATTTGCACTTTAATAAATACTACCATCTATTTATAAAACTAGAGGCATTTATTATTAGCTTCAACTCTAAGAAAAAAGTATTTTAATAGGGGTTATTTTTTATTGAAATAAACCCCGTTGAAAATCCACTGATGCATATTAAGAGACCATTTTTTTAATAAGCTTCAGTTTAATTGGTCTTGATGTTGCTTTCCTGAAAAACAATCGATGCCTATTTTCTAAAAATCAGGAGAAAGCGTTATGATTGTATGTAAGCAAAAGGGTTATATACTATTATTAATAATGCTAATCATAACTGGCGGCTGTGATTTTATTGATCATCAACAAACAAATAATTCAGAATTGGAAAGCTTTAATGCAAAGAGAGGTCTCCCTGGTTGGCTGCACATGAGCCACCGTGCTGTTATAGAACCTGATTATAATGATAGCTTGGAGTCACTTTCAGAAGAACCGCTTGAGCAGGATCTTGATCAACCCACAATATTAGCAGACCCGGATATTAACACCGCTAATGATCATGAAGAACCTGTTGCAAATCAAGACCAAAACCAAAACCTCCAGGCAATGGATACCTCTTCAGTCAACGATAGCTTAGATCAAAAAAGTATAGATCCATCTGAAGATAAAAATGTTAAGAAAGCCAAAGAGGCTTTACAAGCAATCGAAGAAGAGTATCAGAGTGCCAACCAGGAAAGAAAAGTTGAGCTAATGAACCGCTATAACCAGATCATAAGAGGGCTTAAAAATGAGTTTGGCATCACTTATGAAAGTAACCTTGGAAGTGAATGGTGGGATCTTCAAAAAGATCAAGATCCTTCTCTTGAGCATAATATACATTATCAACCCAATTAGAGATCTCCTTTAATTAAGCCCCATCACCCGGGCGACTTTTTCTCCCATTGGAGATTGCTCTTCATCGCAAATGTAGCCGGAATATTGATCATTATCAAACCAGAGATAAAGATCAATGAGTGCTAAATCTTTTTCAACTCGTTTCATGTTATCAATAGAGCGCAGTTTACCTTTTGAAGTTATGATCTGGCCGGTTAGTGTAATGAATAAATCATTAATTGATCTGGCCGGAACCAGGTTTGTTAAAGACAATACATTGGGAACTTTTTTGCCGGGATTAATACTTTTAAACTGTTTTATAGATTCATAAATATGTTTAGCCAATGCATTAAAGAAAGCCATTTCGTTATTCCAAACAGGCAGGGTGAAATCAATAGTTTTTTCTTCTAAAAAGCAGAGCAACTTATTGTTATTATAGACTTCGAAATCAGCCGTTTTGATATCTATTTCAGGAATTTTTTCTACCCTTAGATTTTTGCTTTCCAGAAATCTTTTGACCGTATATTCACCGGATTTAGCCATTTCCATCACCTGTTTTGCAATATAAAATCAAGCCCCTGGCTAAAAGCCTTACCTAAAATGGCAAGATATGTTCTAATCCTGAAAAAACCACTGTGCAAGTTTTTAACAATCTTTTAGAGAACCCGCTGCTTCGCTAACGGTTTATCAATATAAGGCCTGTAGTTTAGAAATCCAATCACTTTTAACTGTAAACTGTTCAATAGCCTTGTGACATTCTGACACTGGCAGTACCTCCTTTAGAGTTTTGGTCAACCCCTTTTTATGATAAGGAGTCAAGATACCGCCATTTCAATTTCCACGGCTAATGGATCCAGTCCTTTTTGAACGAGCTAGTCGAGGTTAGGATTTTGAAGAAAATTAGTTAGCTCACGTTTTTTCTCCTGCTTATCTCTTAAGTAGTCCTCCTCTAACTCAGAAATAATAGCGGTAGACAAATCGTTCTCCACCAATTCTTCTTCCATCTGGTCGAGGATCTTATAAAACCTTTCGTCTGCCCTGCTTTCAACTTGGCGCACTTTTCTCATATATTTATTAACCAGTTGAAGTTGAAAAAGAACTCCCCCGTTAGCCTGTTCATATTCTTGCATCGCAGCATTAAACAATTTGATTAGTTCAGCAGTTATTTCATCTTCTAAAGCCTCAAACTTAGGTTCATATTTTCGATTTATAGAATCCACTGTTACTAGATCTTCCGCAAATTCAGCTTCCTCTAGATCATTCCCGGGCTGATCAAGATCTGTTACTTCTAAATCATCTCCAAAAATGCTTTCTTCAGCATCCTCATCTATTAGTTCACCATCATCATCAGCTACAGTAAAATCGTCATCAGGCGTTGCTAATGATTCTCCTAAAAAGACAAGAGAAACAATTAGAATCAATAGCACCGGTACCCATAAAAGCCATTTCTTCCTGGGAGATTTAACAATGGTAATCTTCTGGGCAGGCCTTTTTTTTCTTACGGACTCTCCCGTAAAAGAATCATTATTATCGAGCATAGAATCACAATATTGACATTTAGGATCACTACTGTCTATTTTTTCTCTACAATACGGGCATTCTTCCATGTTATTTGATCTCATAAGACCACTCCTTTCCAATATATTAAATTGCTATTTAAGCATTTCAAAAAAACCACTCCATCATCTATTTATATAAAGAAAAGCTAAATGAAAACAGTGTAAATGTCTTCAATTAAGGATGCGTTTTCTTGATACGAGATTCTGTACTTTTAGACTTGGCTTTACTGTAATTTTATTGTAACATTAAACATATAAAATAATACATGATTTATCTTATCTATTGTTATAAAATCCTTTGTTTATGCTTTGCTAATTAGCATTTTTAAGCTTTTAGTTAAGAATAAAAGATAATGACAAGTGCGTATGGTTTGATTACAGTCATAATTGTATTGTCTTATTTTAAAAGGCTAAAAAAGGAATTAGATCATAAAATATGGCACCTGAAAACAACAAAAAACGTTGCTTTACAATTATGGTTATCCCTCATTCAGAGGAGTCAACCTTTAGCCTGTGTATACCATTTTATGGTATCCAGCTTGCAATTATGCTCTTGTTAGTTATAATAGCATCTTCCACGTTTTTGGGTTACTCATTTTTAAAAGTTTCAGCAGAAGCAAGCCAGGTTGAAGATTTACGCCAGATCAACCGGGCCCAAGAACAAGAAATTAATGCGCTTGCAATAGAAACTGAAAAAGCAATGAACCAGATATTGGAGCTGGATGAGTTAATTGAAGAGATCACAGAAAAGATTGATGATGTTGATATATTGGATGATGTAGAAAGCATTCAAACCCGGATCACCGCCACCAGAAAAACCTTTCAAGATTCAAGCCGTTACAGATTTTCTAACCAGGATAATCAGACAGGAAGCTACAGTAATGCTGTATCATCGGCAGAATATACCATCTTAGAACAACCTTATAACAGTTTTGACAGTTTTTCACAATCATACAGTAATTATTCAAGTTCAAACATGCTGTTTAATCGAGCATTTGAAAATATCACCATTTTACATGGTGTAATCCCCGAGCAAATTGATACGCTAGATGAAGTTGAATTATATATCGGGAAAATTGAAACAAGACTTGAAGAGATTATGTCTAAACCTTCTTTGTGGCCGGCAAGGGGGCGAGTTACCTCTGGTTTTGGCACAAGAAGCATTCCCTATGCCGGTGGGTATCAATTTCATACCGGGGTCGATATCGCCGGTGCACACGGCTCTAAGGTAAGAGCTAGCGCCAATGGAGAAGTTACTTTCCTGGGTTACCGGGGAAGCCTTGGCAACCTGATAATAATTTATCATGGCTCGGGTTATGAGACTTACTATGCCCACCTTGATGGTTTCGCAGTTAATAAAGGTGATATTGTGGAAAAAGGCCAAACTATTGGATATATGGGAGCTTCCGGACGTACTACAGGAACACATCTTCACTACGAAGTACACTATAAAGGATCCCCGGTTAATCCAAGACGATACATGGAGGAACCTTAAGCATCACTTTTCATCTACACAAACAAACTAACCTCCAATACCTTTATTAAGATTTATATAAAAGATTATTTCCCATCATTTCTCTCTAAAATTCCTTACAAACAAAACATAAACACCTATAAAAGTAAAAAATACAATGCCAATAAATATAATTGCATTGATATACATCCCGATATCAATCACTATTTTCACCCCTTAGCTCATAACTGTAATTAGTTAGCACTGTAATAAGCATAATCATTTTTACTGGATAATGTTAGAGCATCTATTATCAATAGCTTTAAGTTCGTCAAACTTTTTTGAATTCCTTGTAAATACAAAAAATAATTATTAAATTCTTTGTTACCTGTGAACTAAAAACGGGTAAAAACAATTAGTGTTAAATTATCAATCAGGATTTAAAAGCACCTTCTGCTAGCATGTTTTGCAGAGCATCACTTAAAGCGCAGAGAGTGTGGTCAAGATCTTTCTTGGTGTGCAGATAAGAGAAAATATAGATAGAACCGATTAAATTTGATACTCCTCTTTGCAATAAATGCAGTAAAAGCCGGTTAAAAACAGGCATCATAGCAGGATCAGCCAATTTATCCAAATCTTTAACCGGGGGAAGTGTATCATCAGAAGTGAAATAGTCAACCGGACCAAGGTATAAATAGACAATGGATGATTTTCCGTAAAAAGCCCCACTAATACCTTTTTCTTTGAGAAGCTTATTGCCTTCCTGGCGGAAATAAGAAGCACTTTCTGCTGCTTTAATTTGGGGTTCGCCAGATTTTAAAAGCTTACAGGCTGCGATACCGGCGGCTGCTGTTAATGGGTTTGCATTCCAGGTTCCCCCATGCATTACCTGCCTACCGGAAACACCACCTGGCTTCAGTGGTTCAAATATTTCAGTCCTGCCTACTAAAGCGCCTGCACTCAAGCCTCCACCAATACATTTACCAAGAGTCGTTAAATCTGGTTTAATTCCCACTATCGATTGCCAGCCTCCAGGAGCAAACCGTAATCCGGTAACAACTTCATCAAGAGTCCATAGTGTACCATATTTTCGGGTTATAGTGGGAATAAGCTTAACAAAATCAGGCTCTAGAGGAGTTCTACCACCCAGGAATGCTCCACCTGCCTCGGTGAAAAGTACGGCATACTGTTTACTGGAAAGCTCTTCTTCAAGTCTTCCCAAGTCATTTTGTGGGATAATGGTCACCTGATCCTGATTTACACCAGTTTCAGCAGGAGAAGCAAGTTCATCCGACCAACCGTGATAATGCTTCTCAAACCGTAATATTTTGCTTCTTCCGGTATGGACCCGGGCTAACCTCACAGCCATCATATTAGCTTCATTACCACAGGGGAAAAACATGATCTTTTCAGCCCCAGGCATCATTTCCTGGATTAATTCCGCCCATTCTACTTCAGGGGTATGATTTTCACCATATAGAACTCCCCGGGCCACTTGTTCCTGTACTGCTTCTACTATATCTTTGTGATTGTGCCCTAACAGCAAAGCACCGTGTCCAAGGACATAGTCAATATATTTATTACCATCCAGGTCCCATTTATTGATACCACTGGCATGAGTGATATAAGGGCGGAAAGGATTAAATATCCGCGCAAAATGGGTTGCACCCTCTGACGGAAAAACAGTTTTAGCCCGCTCATGCCATTGTGAGGACAGTCGACGCTGAGCAACGTATTTATCTTTGGCCGCATCCTTTTGATTCATTATTATCACCTCTTAAAATAGGGAGCTTATTAGGTGCGGCTATATCTATTCATGATCAGCTCTCGGGCCTGCACAACTATATACAAGACCCTCTTCCAGAATACCGGGATAATGCTTTACACCTCCACTATTATTCCCAGAGCGTTTATTTTTCTCTTTGGCACCCTTGGATAATGACGGCTCGCAATCTGAATGATTAGTTACAGGTTCTTCGCAGTTCAATTCACCTCAAGCCCCCTTATTTCTTATCACTTTTTGCAGGAAATTATAGTTATCCGATGGAAAAAAATATATCTCTAGAAGCTTTGCACTAACCAACTGCTTCGTTATAAATATCCTCAAATAAATGGCAAGCTGCCTGGTGCCCTTCTTTCATCCCGTTGGATGTTCTTAATTCAGGCATTTTCGTTTTACAGATTTCCTGTACATAAGGGCACCGTGTATGGAAGCGACATCCCCCGGGAGGATCTATGGAAGATGGCACATCCCCAGTTAAAACTATTCTTTCTCTTTTCTGACTCGGTTTAAAAACTGGCATCGCAGATAACAATGCCTTTGTATAAGGATGCCTGGCGTTCTCAAAGAGTGAATCTTTATCGGCTATTTCCATTATCCGCCCCAAATACATCACTATAACCCGATCAGATATATGGCGAACTACACCTAGATCATGGGAAATGAAAAGATATGTAAGATGAAATTCCCTCTGGAGCCTTTTTAAGAGGTTTAGAATCTGGGCTCTGATCGAAACATCTAAAGCAGAAACAGCTTCATCGCAGATAACCAGTTTCGGATTTAAAGAGAGAGCCCTGGCTATGCCGATTCTCTGGCGTTGTCCACCGCTGAACTCATGCGGGTATCGATCTGCCTGATGTTCTTTCAGACCAACCGTTTCAAGCAGTTCAAGCGCTCTCTGTCGGCGTTTTTCAGGGGGGACAATTTTTTGAATAAAGAGCGCTTCTTCAAGAACCTGGATTACCGTCTGGCGAGGGTTAATAGAAGCAAAGGGATCCTGAAAAATTATCTGCAAGTGTTTGCGAACGGAACGCAGTTCTTTCTTGCTAAGACTGGTCAGGTTTACACCGTTGTAATAGACTTCACCAGCAGAAGGCTGCTCCAGGCGCAATATGGCTCTGCCAGCTGTAGATTTACCACAGCCCGACTCACCGACCAGGCTAATAGTTTCCCCTTCAAAAACAGAAAAAGATATGCCGTCCACAGCCTTGACATGGTTTACCGTCTGGCCCAGAAAACCGCCTTTGATTGGAAAATAAACTT
>PWMM01000021.1 GCA_003558195.1 Syntrophomonadaceae bacterium | reverse complement strand
TTCGCCTGTGAACAGGCTTCAATCCGTCCCTGACATCGGGAAGGGCCCTGCTGACGATAACGCTCATGGCATAGTCAAGGAATGACACCTTGACTTCATCATAAATATTTACAGGCACAACATTTTCTATCTCGGCCATTTCTTCTCCTTAGAACATAAGTGATTGGAAAGTAATACAGCATTTAAATCTTATCACATATTGCGAGAACAGAAAAGATAATTAAAGATGGTTTTAGGAGTCTATGAACCAGGAATCTATAGCAGATAAAGAGGCCTGATCCTTTATCCGTATTACGATTCATTTGGCAGTGATATAAATTCTAAGCAGGATCGGTTTTTCAAAATGAGAGGTAAGATCATATTTCTGGCCATGCAGATAAAGTCGATCTCCGGTTAAAGGTGAAACAAACAAGCTGATCTCTTCCCTAGGCTCGTCATCATGGTAAACGACAAATTTTCCATCAGTGATTTCGTATTCAAGCGAACCATCCAGCTCAGGCAGGCCAGGACCAAAAGAGTCAAATGTTGTACTGTGCGGCTTGATCTCGCCAAGCTCTGTAATTATGAAAAGTCCCTGCACCGTCTGTTTGGTCACCGAGTGAGTGTAAGTCATTTCGAAATAATCAGAGCTTTCAACAGGGATGCTATATAGATATTGATTTTCCTTGGGAGCTTCAACAACCAAGTATTTCTGCGGAGCAATAGCATATATGAAACCACAATAGATTAGCAAAAGCACGACCAGAAGCATTAATAAGGAGAAAGGTCCATATTTTTTTACACCTGATCGCGCCTGCATTTTCCTCAATTCCCACATGGCAACCACCTGTCCTTTTTTCCAAGGCTGCAACCTTGACCGGACATGGCGATGCCTTAAAAGTTGGCTAAAAATCCCTCAAAAACAAAGGATCTACCGGTATTTCCGAAGCCGTTAACAAATATGACTTCTATAAAGATTCATCAGATCAGGGTAAAACCTAAACAGGTTTTACCCCCTTGGCATCTTCAAAAGCTTTACGCCGCCGCTGCATTATATAGATAAAGACGAAAATGCTAACCCCAATAACATCCGTTAAAATTGTCGGCCAGATCATAGATAAGGCAATGGCCAACAATATAACCTGCTCGTAAATCCGTAATTTTGTAAAAAGCCAGCGCTGGATGACAGCGCTAAAGCAATACATGCCGAATAATGAAGTTGCAGATATTAAAAGGGCCCCCTGCCAGGTCGTGTCAATTAAAAGAAATTCTGTGTTATAGATAAACATGAACGGCAGCAGGAATGCAGCCATATCAACTTTAAAGCCCTGGATCCCGGTCCGGATCGGTTCTGAGCGGGCCACAGCCGCCGCCGAGTATGCCGCCACACCAACCGGTGGGGTATCATCGGCCAGGATGGCGTAGTACAGGATAAATAGATGGATGGCTATAACCGGCAGATCCGGTTCAACAAACAATACTGCGGGGGCAACCAGGGTAGCCATAATAACATATTTGGCAGTAGTAGGTAGTCCCATGCCCAGTATTATAGACATAATGGCCGCAATGATCAGAAGTAACAAAAGGTTATCCCCTGCGAGCACTGAGAAAAAGATAGTCATGCGCAAACCAAGCCCCGTCAGGCTGATTACACCTACAATCAAACCGGCACAGGCACAGGCTACTCCGATTCCAGCCATACTTTTAGCGGAAGCATCCAGGCCATCTATAAACTCTTTAACCATAACCCTCAACTGCTCGCTAATAGCAGGCCAGGCCTCGATGCTGCCTTTTCTGACTTCTTTAACAGCTTGCACCAATTTAACCACCAGGCTGACCAGGAGCATAGCTATAATGCCATAAAAGCCCGCTGTCAAAGGGGTCACCCTTAAAACAAGCAGGTAGTAAATCAAGACAAGCACCGGTATCCAAAAGTGAATCCCGGCAAAGAACGTCGATACAAAGGGAGGAATTTCTTCTTTGGGCAAAGCTTTAATATCCATTTTTGCCGCTTCCAGGTGAACCATGATCAAAAGGGCGATATAACTCATTACCGCCGGCAGAGCGGCGTGAATAATAATCTGATAATAAGGGATGGCCGTGAATTCAGCCATGATGAAAGCGGCCGCACCCATAATCGGCGGCAAAAACTGTCCGTTGGTAGAGGCGGCGGTTTCAATTCCTCCGGCTACTTCGGGCTTGTAACCGGCCCTTTTCATCATCGGAATGGTCATAGACCCTGTAACCACGGTATTAGCCACCGAACTACCGACTATGCTGCCCATGAATCCACTTCCAACCACCGCAGCCTTGGCCGGTCCCCCCCTGGTCCTGCCGAGCATGGCATTGGCCAGGTTGACCAGGTAACCACCGGCCCCGGAGGCCTGGAAGAAGCAACCGAACATAACAAAAGTGAACACGAAAGAAGCAGCCACGCCAACGGGGATGCCAAACATCCCTTCACCGGTCAGGTAAAGGTGATCGATAATTCGCCTTAAACTGTAGCCCCGGTGAGCGATCAGATCGGGAAAATAAGGGCCAAAATAAGAATAAAAAAGGAAAAACACCGTCACCGACGGGAGCACAAACCCAAAGGCACGCCGTGAGCATTCCAGCACCATCAGAACAGCCACGCCTCCAAAGATTAGATCGATCAGCAAAGGGCTCCCGACCCGGTGAGCAAGTTCTTCATAAAAGACAAATACATAAAAAACCGAAACAAAACTGACCAGGGTCAGCAAAATATCATACCAGGGCAACTGGTTATAGAGCTCTTCTTTCTTTTTACTGTAGGGAAAATAAAGAAAACACAGAGACAGGGCCACTGACAGGTGAGCCGAACGCTGCAGGCTTGCTGTCAGCTGTCCTGCACCGGCTGTATAAAGGTGAAAAAAAGCCCAGAGGGCTCCAATGATAAAAACAATGAGGCCCGCCTTGCCAGCTAGCTGCCTGGTCATGCCTTCTTCAGTAAATTTTTCTAATTCTTCTGGTAGATCGGGAAGTTTAAATAAGTCATCCTTCTGCACATAAACCCACCTCTCCAGTAACCGAATATCATAAAAGGGATGCAAGGCCTGGTATAAGCCCTGCATCCCCTAATATTTGCTTTACTCAACTAAACCCTGTTCCTGGAAGTATTTTTCCGCACCAGGGTGAAGTTCAATGGGCATTCCTTCAAGGGCCGTATCCATGGTGATCATTGTACCACGTTCATGAGCCTCCTGAACTGATTGTGGTTGATCGAGGTTATCGAAAATACCACTTACAAATTCATAAACCAGATCTTCAGATAGATCAGCATGCCCCACTATCATGGCCAGGACGGCTACAGTAGTAGATTCCGGAACGCCACTGTATGTGTCTGCCGGAATAACCTCTTTAGAATAATAGGGGTAGGTTTCGATCAGCCAGTCAATTTTATCATCATCAATAGTCACAATTTCTACATCTTTTACAATAGCCACTTCTTCAATGGCAGCAGCACCAAGGCCTACGGTAAAGAACGCTGCATCAATCCGGCCGTCCCTTAAAAAGTCGGAAGCTTCACTGGCCGTTAAGCGTTCAACTGAGCCAAGATCATCAAAAGTCAGGTCGTACGCTTCGAGGATCTGCACTGCATTAGCTTCTGTCCCACTACCCAGGGGGCCTACGGCAACATTTTTTCCAGCCAGGTCGCCCGGGTTTTCGATCCCGGCTTCGGCACTGGCAACGATCTGGCAATGCTCAGGGTACAGGGTAAATAATCCTCTCATTTCGGGAACAGCTTCATCTTCATACATTTCAATACCATTATACGCATAATAGGCAATATCGTTCTGCAAGATTGCTAATTCAGCATCCCTTGTCCCAATCAGGCGGGCATTGGCCACCGAGGCACCGGAGGCCTCAGCCGTTATGCTGATGTTTTCGATGTGATCATAAGCCATACGTGACATGGCCCCGGAGATGGGGTAATAGACACCTGCAACCCAACCGGAAGCGATAGTCCAGCGCACCGGGCCATCAACTTCTTCTGGCTCTGCAGCCTCTTCTTCACAACCACCAACCATTAAAAGAGCTGACATAAATAATAAAACAAGCATCAAACTCAAAACTTTTCTAAATTCCATTTTTACTCTTTAACCTCCTCAAATTTAGTTTTTTTAAACACAGGTAGCCATTCAGGGTTATAGCACCACCCCCTAGTTTTAAAGTATACAATTGCTAGTGATAATAATTCGGAGCCTTGTTTAGATTATTTACAAATTTAAAAATATAATTCTCTAAATTTATATCAATTCCTGCCTATAAACTATTAAATAATTATAACAAATAAAATTAGCGGTAATATTTATTTAACTACGCAGCCAGGAAGTTCAAGCTTTACATAATCACAAAAATTCTTGAACATTGATTTTACTCTTAATTGAATGCAATTAGAAACATTGTTTAAAAAATTCCTTCTTCAACCTTGTTAAGAGTATGGTCCAGGAGCTGTATTAATAGGTCCATTTCCTTTTCATCGATGGTAAAAGGCGGTGCAATTAGCAGGTAATCCCTTGGGGTTACATCTGCTGTCCTGCCAACACCTGTATATAGCATCAAGCCGTGATCAAGCTCGTTCATGGCAATCTCTCTGGCTTTCTCAGCAGTATTGTTAACTGCCGGGAATGATTCTTTCGTGGTTTTATCTTTCACCAGTTCTAAACCTAAAAGCAAGCCAAGACCTCGCACATCACCTACAATGGCGCTTTTTTCAGCAATCTGGTGCAGCTTTTCCTTTAAGTACCGCCCTTTATTTTCAACCTGTTGAAATAGATTGAGTTCTTTTAAGTAGCGGTTAACGGCCACACCTGCGGCGCAACTAACGGGATTTCCCTGATAGGTATAACCGTGAATAAATTTACGGGCATTACGATTGAATGTATCGTATATTTTATCAGTCAGTAAAACAGCCGCGAGGGGTGTGTAGCCGCCACCGAGGCCTTTACCAAGAGTAACCAGATCGGCACAGGTATCAAAATGATCAAGGGCCAGGTAACGCCCACTGCGCCCATAACCACAGATCACTTCATCAGTAATCATCAGTACATCATAACGATTACAAATGTCACGCACTATTGAAAAGTATTCTCCAGGAGGAACACTTGCAGCAGCAGAAGTTCCAATAATCGGCTCAAGTATAAATGCGGCAACGTTTTCCGGGCCTTCTGAAAGTATAGTATTCTCAAGTTCTTTAGCACAGCTTATACCGCATTCAGGATATGTAGAATTACAATAACATCGATAACAGTGTGGTGCAGGCACTAGAGGGAAAGGCATTACCAGGGGTGAGTATATGCGGCGCCTTTGAACATTCCCGGCAGCAGATAAAGTTGCAAAAGAGCTGCCATGATAACTAAGGCGCCTGCCAATAATTTTCCATTTAGAATGATTATTATTTTGGCGGTGATATTGGAGAGCGATACTGAAAGCAGTTTCATTGGCTTCTGTACCACCGGAAACAAAGTAAACATGGTTCATTCCAGGAGGTGCATCTTCTGTTACTAAACGAGCTAATTCTTCCTGCGGCTTACTGGTAAATACTGAGCCATGTGAAAAGCCGGTTTGCCGGGCTTCACGGTATAATGCTTCAGCAACAGACTCGACACCATAACCGATATTGGTTACAACACAGCCTGAGGCGCCATCTAAATATTTTCTACCCTGACTATCCCAGACAAAAACTCCTTGTCCTTTCTCTATAGTTGGATAAGTTGCGTCTAAAGAGCGATAAAAAACTTTTGATTCTTCCAAACCTTAATCACCTCGTTTTTAAGGAATTATAATGAAACAATACTCTCAATTAACGATACTTGAAGTAAGGCGAATTAAATATCGAGGTTTTGTACTTCGCGGGCATGTTCTTCAATAAATAACCGGCGCGGTTCTACCTTGTCGCCCATTAAAACCCCGAAAATATTATTCGCCTGAATAGCATCAAGTAACTCTACTTTTTTTATAATACGCGTTTCAGGATTCATAGTAGTTTCCCAGAGCTGATCAGGGTTCATTTCACCAAGCCCTTTATAGCGCTGCAATTGCAAGCCGCCTTCACGATTCCAACCGTTCAATAGCTTTTGCAGTTCTTCTTCCCGGTAAAGATATTCCTCTTTATTTTTTCCTCTTTTAACTTTGTAAAGCGGAGGCTGAGCAATATAAACAAAACCACTATCAATCAACTGGTTCATAAAACGATAAAAAAATGTAAGCAGCAATACTCGGATATGTGATCCGTCGACATCAGCATCTGTCATAATAATTATTTTTTGATAACGCGCTTTCTGGATATCGAACTCACTTTCAATTCCCGTGCCTAAAGCAGTAATTAAGGTTCTAATCTCTTCATTGGCCAGGATTTTGTCCAGTCGGGCTTTCTCTACATTTATGATCTTGCCTCTCAATGGAAGAATCGCCTGAAAACGCCTATCACGTCCCTGCTTGGCTGAACCACCTGCTGAATCTCCTTCAACAAGGAATAATTCGCTTTCACCGGGATCCTTAGATGTGCAATCTGCTAATTTCCCTGGCAGGTTGGTAATCTCAAGAGCATTTTTTCTTCGCGTTAATTCCCTGGCCTTGCGCGCCGCTTCCCTGGCCCGCGAAGCTCTAATTGCTTTTTCGATGATTCGCCTTGCAACAGCTGGGTTCTGTTCGAGAAAAGCTTCAAATCCTTCATAACTGATATTATCAACTACACTGCGAACTTCTGAATTTCCTAATTTTGTCTTGGTTTGTCCTTCAAACTGGGGATCCATGATTTTAACACTTAAAACAGCTACCAATCCTTCCCTGATATCTTCTCCGGAAAGGTTACCCTGGCTATCTTTCAATAACCCCATTTTTCTGGCGTAGTCATTGATAAGGCGGGTTAATGATACTTTAAAACCATATTCATGAGTTCCACCTTCATGTGTATGAATATTGTTGGCATATGAGTATATAACTTCTGCATAACCGGCATGATATTGTAGAGCCAGTTCCACTTCTAAACCGTTTACAGAACGTTGAATATAGATCGGTTTATTGGGCACCGTTTCTTTACCCTGGTTTAAATATGAAACATACTGGATAATACCACCATCATATTTATATTTCTCTTCCTGGCCGGTACGCATATCTTTAAAATCAATTTTGATACCCTTGTTTAAGAAAGCCAGTTCCCGAAGGCGTCGAATAATAAGATCGTTTTCAAAGTTAATATTGCCAAAAATATCAACATCTGGCTTAAAAGTTATAATGGTTCCCGTCTTCTTTATTTCACCTACGACTTTAATTGAAGAAACTTTCCTACCTTTCTCATAACG
>PWMM01000293.1 GCA_003558195.1 Syntrophomonadaceae bacterium | reverse complement strand
CAAAGATGCGTTGGCCAATATCTTTGGTGGGGTAATAATTATTCTTGATAAACCTTTTGCGGTGGGAGACTGGATTCTTACTCCCAGTGTTGAAGGAACCGTGGAAGAAATGAGCCTGCGCAGTACCAGGGTGCGAACATTTGCCAATTCCTTAGTGGCCGTACCCAATGCAATGTTGGCCAATGAAGCAATCACCAACTGGACAAGGATGCAAAAACGGCAGATTACCTTTCGCCTGGGAGTGACCTATACAACTCCCCGGCATAAATTGCAGGAATGTGTTAACAAAATCAGGGACTTGCTAGAGAATCATCCCCATGTACACCCTGATTTGATCATGGTCCACTTTGACCAATTTGCCGGCAGCAGCCTGGATATTTTTATTTATTTTTTCACTAAAACTAAAGTTTGGACTGAGTTCATGGCAGTCAAGGAAGAAATAAATTTTAGGATTATGGAGATTCTTGAAAAAGAGGGAGTCTCTGTTGCTTTTCCAAGCCGGAGTATCTATTTTGAAAACAAGCTGCAATCTGAAAGCACCCCAAAAGACCCGGACTTGAGCAACTCGTAGCCAGAAAGCAGCTTTAAGGTTTGCCCGGGCTTTTAAAGTAGCAATGTTGTTCTAACCCGGGCAAGCTGTGATCATCAATGGGCATGATTAAAAGTAAAAAGCTCAATAGCAGGCAATATGTCCGCTATCCTTTAGCTTTCTTCCAATCACTTAAAAACTTTTCTATCCCCAGGTCAGTCAGGGGATGCTTGAACATCTGTTCCAGGACCTTAAAGGGAACAGTAGCAATGTGAGCACCGGCCAGTGCTACTGCCGGGACATGTTCCGGGTGTCGGATACTGGCAGCAATTACCTCGGTATCAAGATCATGCAGGTCGATCATGTCAACAATATCGCGCACCAGGTCTACCCCGGTTTGACCGATATCATCCAACCTCCCTAAAAAGGGACTAACATAAGCAGCACCGGCCCGGGCAGCCAGCAAAGCCTGGTTAACTGAAAACACCAGGGTAACATTAACTTTGATTCCTTCAGAGGAAAGAGTTTTAACTGCCCGCAAGCCTTCTGGCATAACCGGAATCTTAATGACCACGTTTTTATGTACTCCTGCCAGTTCGCGGCCTTCTTTTACCATGCCTTCATAATCAAGTGATATAACTTCGGCGCTAATGGGCCCGTCTACTATAGAGCAGATAGTGGGCAGGATTTTAGTAAATTCTTCATTTTCTTTAGCGGCCAGAGAGGGGTTGGTGGTGATCCCGCTTAAAACGCCCCAGCTGGCTGCAGTTTTTATTTCTTCAACATTTGCAGTATCCAGGTATAACTTCATATGTCTTACCTCCAGGTAAATTATAATTAATGGGCCGAATCCCATAACTTATTTTTAAATCAATCCGGCCGTTTTAAAGTATTCTCCTTACCGGTTTATTTTCCTGCTATTGTTAAGTGCTATTTTAAAGGACAAGTTTGCTTCATGTGGTGTTAACCAATCTTTATCTAGCGCTACAATAACAACTGTGCCTGAGATATCCTGGTGCTTTAGGTTCATAATTTTTGTTATCCTGCGCAAAATTAGTAGATTTTTTGGGATCCGGGAAGAGCCGATCCAGGCAGGGTTTAATAAGAAGTCATTTTGAAATCCTGTTTATGTGGCACCGGCTTGTCCTGTTTAGGGTGATTTTTCAGCTTAATCAGTCAGTTGCCAGGACAGAAAGGGACTGATAAAATGAAGTTTAAGGATGGTGATTTAAGATAAAAGAGCTTGAAGCTGCACGGACAAAATATCCCGATAAATTTGCTGATATGAGTGATATTTTTTGTAAAGTTAGTCCAGGGGACCGGATTTATATTGCCACTGCCTGCGGTGAACCGCAATACCTGGTGCATAATTTCCTAAAATACGTGGAAGCAAACCCCAAGGCTTTCTTTGATACAGAAATTCTTCATGTCTGGACTTTAGGGGTTTCCCCTTATACAGACGAAAGGTTAAAAAATACTTTCCGCTCCAATTCTTTTTTTATCAGTCATAATATCCGCCAGGCGGTTAATGAAGGCCTGGCTGATTACACCCCCCTTTTTTTAGCCGATATTCCAGCTCTCTTTCGACGCCGCCAGGTAAAAGTCGATGTGGCTCTGGTTCAGGTTTCTTTACCTGACGAGCATGGATATTGTAGTTTAGGGGTTAGCCTTGACATAACCAGGGCGGCAGTGGAGAATGCTGATTTGGTTATCGCCCAGGTTAATGCACATATGCCCCGGGTCCATGGGGACACTTTTCTGCACCTTTCTAACCTGGACTTTATAGTACCTCATGATGAACCGCTTTTGGAATATAACCCCCCGCCACCGGATAAAAAAATTGTTGAAGCAATCGGCAATTATACTGCTCAAATTGTAGAGAACGGCGATACAATACAGGTTGGCTACGGGGCCCTGCCTGATGCTATCCTATCTTGTTTTGGTGACAAACGCCATCTAGGTGTTCATACCGAACTGTTAAAAAACGGTCTGATTGATCTTGTAAAAAAAGGCATAATCGATAATAGTATGAAAAATAAAGATCGTGGCAAAGTAGTGGCTTCATTCTGCATGGGCACTAAAGAAACCTATGATTTTATACATGATAATCCGCTTATTAAATTTAAGGAGATTGATTATACCAATAACCCTATGGTAATTGGCGGACACGACCATATGACGGCCATTAATACCGGTTTGGAAATTGATTTGAGCGGGCAGGCGACAACTGAATCGATTGGCGATACTTTTTATAGCGGTATTGGTGGACTGGCCAGTTTCATGCGTGGTGCCGCCATGGCGGAATATGGTAAAAACATTTTGGTAATGCAATCTACCTCCCGTAATGAAAAGTATTCAAGAATTGTGCCTGCTCTGCAGGAGGGGGCAGGAGTAACTCTGACGCGAGGAGACCTTTATTATGTAGTGACCGAGTATGGAATAGCCTTTTTGCATGGTAAAAATATCAGGGAAAGAGCAATGGCTCTAATTGCAATCGCTCACCCTAAGTTTAGACCCTGGCTGATTGAAGAAGCGAAAAAGCGGAAACTGATCTATAAAGACCAGGCCTTGATGCCGGGTGAAAAAGGCGAATACCCTGCTCATTTCGAGGCTTACCGCACTACAAAACGTAATGTTCGGATATTTTTGCGACCGGTAAAAATTAGTGATGAAACCATTATTAAGGATTTTTTCTACTCATTATCTGATAAAAGTATTTACCAGCGTTTTTTAACGGTTAGGCGTCAATTGCCTCGCGAAGAGCTGCAAAAACGGTTTGTTGTAATTGATTATACCCGTGAAATGGTGATCCTGGCAGTAAAAAGGTATCTCGGCCAGGAAGTGATTGCCGGCATTGCCCAGTACTGTATTGGGGAAAGTGATCTTTCTGCTGAAGTTTCCATCGTGGTACGTGACGATTTTCAAGGCAAAGGGATTGGTTTTGAGCTGCTATCCTATTTAGTCAGGGTGGCAAAAAACCAGGGACTACATACCTTTACTGCCGATATCCTACCCGACAATGTTGCTGTTTTCAAACTAATTGAAAAGCAGGGCCTCGAATTCGACCGTAAATGGGATGGTGGCTTGATCCACATAACTATCTATTTGAAATAAGCTTTTAAATTGCCTTTTTATTAACTGCTAAAACTGGCTTGAAGATTGCTATATTCACTGAGCTGTTTAAGGTGGTAATAGCAGCATTGGTCCAATTTTTAGCCTTAGACCCGGGCCTGCCTTTTTAACAGGCTCATCTAAAACCCTCGCCTGGAGCGGCTTTTAGATAACTGCCTTAACAGGGTAAGTTTAGCTTTAGTAACCTGCAAGCAGGTTTAAGCAGTACCAGGCGATGCAGGGTGAGCGGCTGCCACTTTAAGGATAAAAAAGTCTTCTAAGACCGGGTTCATTATTTTTGTTGTGAGATAAGCAGCACCAGGGGTAAGGTTCTAAAGTCAATTTAAGTGTTGCTTAAAAAAATTTAGCGATAATGTTCCCTGTGGCTAATGGAGAATTAACTATGGATATTGAACTTAAAACAGAAACTATCGCAACCTTACAACATTATTACCAGGAAAAGAGGCCTGATCTAAAGTGGCCTCATGTTTTTGTCCTGCCGGCCTGGCTGGAGTCATGGTGGGAAACCTTCGGGGAAGAATATCATTTATGGTTGCGCTCGGTCTGGCAAAAGGGATCTTTAATAGGGATTGCCCCTTTAATGTTGAAAGGAGAAGAAGTCCGGCTCATCGGCAGCGCCGATGTTTGTGATTACCTTGATTTTATAACCATAGCCGGTCGGGAAAAAGCATTTTTCCAGGCGCTGTTACCGGCTCTGCAAGAAGCAGGCTTTAAAAGCTTAGTTTTAGAAGCTCAGCGCCCTGACTCAGGTTTTTTTAAGGCCCTGGCCGGTATTAAAGATCATTTTTCCGGACTATCGAAAATTGATTATTGGCGGGAAAATGAATCCTTTGAAGTTAACCTTCCGCCCACCTGGGACAATTACCTGGCCCAGTTAAGCAAGAAACAGCGTCACGAAGTAAAGCGCAAACTTCGCCGCCTGGACAGGGAAGCGCAACATTACGATTACCAGATCCTGTCGGAAAGGGGTAAAGTACAGAAGTTTATTCCCACTTTTTTAACCCTTTTACAGGAAAACCCGGATAAGGCCGAATTTTTAACCCCGCAAATGGAAACATATTTTAAAAGCTTGATCGGTAACCTGTCCCGGGCAGGACTGGCCAGGTTTGGCCTTTTAAAAATTGATGGATCTAATGCTGCTGCAGTGCTGTATTTTGATTACGAAGGCAGGATCTACCTTTTCAACAGCGGCTATATCTCCCGTTACCGCCCCTTGAGCGCCGGTCTCATTTCCAAGCTGTTATTAATAGATGAAGCTATTTCCCGGGGCCGGCAGATCTACGACTTTCTAAAAGGGCAAGAAGTTTATAAAAGTCGCCTCGGTGGAAGGGGCATCCCTGTTTTCAGGGTTGAGCTCAAAATTTAAAGCTTTTAGCCTGGCCCGGGTAAACTATTATCACAACTACTGGATTTCTAAACTAAATCTAATAAAAAGCCCAATCAAATTTAGCATTTCCGGGGTGCCAGGAATACATTGGTCTCGGCTTGGGCGGACTTACAAAACTAAGAGCTTAAACCGGGCGAGCCGGTGCCATAAAAGTCGAATTTCATAACGAACCCTTTTAACCCTTTATCAACCAGTGTTTACAGGATCTTATTCTTAATTTATGCCATAGTTGCGCAGGGTTTAAAAATTAAGACCTAAGCTTGAATCACTTAAGTCCATGTACGTAAAATTATTAAGCCCATGCACAACCGATGTAGCTTAACAAGCGATCTGCTATTTGTGGGTCAGCGTTTACAGGGTTTTTAGATAAAGGTTTTTTGAACTTGCCCGCCCTCCATAGGCAAGGGTCTTATATTAATTGAGGTGGTTGTCAAAACATGCGCCTTGCTATTCTAAGCATTCACAGCTCTCCCCTGGGCCGCGCCGGTAGCAAGGATACCGGGGGCATGAGCACGTACCTGCGCGGTTTGTCATCAGCCATGGGCCAAAGAGGGCATCAGGTTGACTTATACACCCGCAGGCCTAACTCCGGGGAAGACAGGGTGGAGCAGGTAGAAGCAAATGTGCGCCTTATTAATCCGGGCGACGGACTTGCTGAAGTGGATAAAACGCACCTGTACCCGTATTGCTCTAAAGTGGCCGAGAGTATCGAGCGTTTTAGCTGTCTTGAAAAACTCGATTATGACTTTATCTTTAGTCATTACTGGTTATCAGGAGTTACCGGGCACTTGCTTCAAAAACGCTGGAATAAACCTCACCTGATCATGTTTCACACCCTGGGCCGGGCAAAAAATGAACTTTGCCCCGGTGAAAATGAACCTCAACAGCGGTTGGAAAGCGAGGCCAGGCTGGCAAGGGACTGTGACCTGGTGATAGTTGCCTCTGAGTCTGAAAAGAAAAGGGTTCTTAATTACTTCAACATCTCTTTAAAAAAAATGGCCCTGATTCCCTGCGGCATAGATCGCAATCTATTTAAACCTCTTAATAATAAAGACAGCCAGGCTTTAAAGCTCTACAAAGGCTTAAAGGGCCCCGGAAAAACTCTTTTAGCGGTGGGGCGCATTGAACCGGTAAAAGGCTTTGACCTTTTAATAGAGGCGATTTCACGATTACCCTCTGAAGATAATTTCAAGGTTGTTGTCGTGGGTGGAGAAGGAAGTGACCGGTCCCTCTTGGCGGCTTTAAAAGACAGGGCATATAACCTGGGGGTAAGTGAGCAGCTTTTTTTTACCGGGGTAGTTGATCATAGCTCCCTGCCTGTTTATTACAACGCCGCTGATCTCACCGTCATTCCTTCGTATTATGAAAGCTTTGGCCTGGTGGCCTTAGAATCAATTGCCTGCGGCACCCCGGTGGTTGCAGCCCCGGTAGGAGGAATACCGGAACTGGTTTCTCAAAACTGCACTTTCGGAGGCCTGGTTAAGGGACGGGATCCACTTAACTGGGCGGCTGCTATTCAAAAGCTTTACACCACAAGCAGGCCAATTCCAGCCCCGGCTCTTGAAGCCGGTCTGGCCCCGTACAGCTGGCCTGCAGCAGCAAAAAAGCTGGAACTGGTTTTAAACTCCCTTTAAGTAAGACATGAAAAAAATCTCTTCGCTCTTTAGCTTGGATTTTATAAAAATGGCTCGTGCTTATCGGTTTAATATAGCTTTCCAGATAGCTCCTACCATTCTTTTTTGAAGAAATTAATCTCATCCTGGTAGGGTTCCACCAATTCTTCTAGCTGCTGCAATTCTTCCGGTGTGAGCTGCTCAAATTCTCTAGCTAGTCGGGCATTTTCTGTCAGTTCATCCAGGGTGGACATGCCTACTAGCGCTGTGCTTACCGGGAAACTTAAGGCATACCCGAGTGCTTTTTCCATGCTGTTAAGGCCGTTATCCTTAAATATACGACCGTAAGCGGCAACTTTCATGGCAATGATACCCATGTTTTTATCCCGGGCCCGGGGTAGAACCGCTTCCTGCAGGGGTTGGTAGAACCGATCTGCCGGGTTTAAAGCCAGTAAAACGCAGTCAAAATCATATTTTTCGATGGCTTCAAGCATAACTGCGGGATCCCTGTGCCCGGTTACACCGGTAAAGCGGATTAACCTTTCTCTTTTCAAATCTTTTAGGGCCTTTAGGGCGCCGCCTTCAGCCATGATTTGTGAAAGATCATTTTCACTGTGCAGCCCGTGAATCTGCAGCAGGTCGAGGTAATCCGTTTGCAGGCGCTGCAAACTTTGCTCAAATAGCCTCATGGTTCCATCATAGGTGCGATCCAGGGTTT
>PWMM01000018.1 GCA_003558195.1 Syntrophomonadaceae bacterium | reverse complement strand
CCAATTTTCTTCCTGCACCAGCCGCAGCTGGCCAGGGGAATCTTTTAACTTGCGAAGCCTCTCTGTTTTTAGCTCCCTGTGGCGCATAACGCAAAACAACTTTTCAAGGAATGCCTGGATGCCAACGGCTTTTACTTTTTCAAACAAGTTAACCGATTAAAGCATCATCTCATTTAACATCCGAGCGATATGCATGAGGTAGTGGTAACCCCGCATTGCGTCAAAATCATAGGCAAAGACATGTTCAGGTTGAACTGTGGGAAAAAATTGCCGGGGAATGGGAAGACAAACGTTCAGCAGAAGAGATTGCAGATGATATAAAGGCACATCGAACGGCAGGCAGAAAGGTGGATTTATAGATTGATACTCCTTGATACTGATGTATGCATTCATCTGCTGCGTGGAAACCGCAATATAATAAAATAAAGACGGAGGTATCCCGACCAAGCGGCAATTTCGTTCATGACAGTTGCTGAGCTTTATTATGGGGCTTTACAGTGTAATCTTTAAGGGGTAGCATTTATTTGCCATGTTAGAAATTAAGAACTATACTAAACTCCGGGAGTGAGAATAATATGGCCTTTGATGCCCTGTTTATGAAAATGATAACTGATGAGCTAAATGATCAACTCACCGGGGCCCCGGTACAACGCGTTTATGAACCGGCAGATAATGAAATAGTTATACATCTTTATTCCAAAGGCAGGCAACCGGGTTTGCTCATTTCAGCACATCCTAATTATGCCCGGATCCACCTGACCGAGCAGCGCCCGCAAAGCAAAGCTAAACCAAGCCCTTTTTGCATGCTTTTACGCAAATACCTGCTGGGGGGAAGAGCCGTTTCTTTTACCAGCCCGCCCATGGAAAGGATCATGGAAATTGCCTTTCAGCCACCGGAAGGATTGCCACCAGTAAAATTGATCGCTGAAGTCATGGGGCGGCGCAGCAATTTAATCCTCATTGATACAAAAAACTTGATCCTGGGAGCCGTAAAAACCGTAACCTGGGAGAATAATCCTGTACGCGCTATTCTGCCGGGTGAAAAATATCGCTCCGTTCCGGCTCAAAAGAAACTGAATCCTTTTGAGATGGAGATGGAAGAGTTCAAAAGATCTATGGAGGAGAGGCTTGAGAATGGCAAAAAACCAGAGAAAGCGCTACTTGAAAGCGTAAATGGCATCAGCCCCCTCATTGCACGTGAACTTTGGCACCGTACTACCGGTGGTGGTGTTAATTTAACAGGAAATGACCGGGCGTGCCTGGAAGAGCTTTACGGGCAAGCTAAAGCACTGGTTAATAAATCAGCAAACCGCCAGCTGCATCCGGTTTTATTGCCGAGCAAACAGCTTTATGCCGCCTTTCCCTTAAAACACCTGGAACAGGAAAAGCAGGTGCCCTTTGAAAAAGCCAGTACCCTGCTTGATCAGTTTTACGGCAACCTGATCAGGAAAGACCGGGAAAACCAGCTTCGAGAGCGCCTGACGGGTGCCGTCCAAAGACGGCTCAAAAACCTGGAAAAAAAACAAGCCCAGCAGGAAAAGGAACTCAATGAAGCCGATAATGCGCCCCTGCACCGCCTTTACGGTGAACTACTTTTAACCTACCAGCACCAGGTTAAAAGAGGTCAATCTTCCATAATACTTCCCCACCTCTATGAACCTGACCAAAAAGTGATCGTCCCTTTAGATCCTTCCCGGTCGGTTAGCACAAACGCCCAGGATCATTTTCACCGTTACCAGAAAGCAAAAAAAGGTCAGGATAAGATTAAAAAACAGCTCCGGAAAACCCGCTCTGAGCTTCAATACTGCGGCAGCCTGCTTTATACTATAGAAAGCAGCAGTGGAGAATCCTTAGAAGAAATCAGGCAGGAAATGCTTGCAGCCGGTTACCTGCGCGAAAAGAACAAAGAACGCCGCACCCCGGATTCAGCGCCACAACCGCTTAGCTTTAAAACTTCGGCTGGACATACCGTCCTGGTTGGCCGCAATAACCGTCAAAATGACTATATTACTTTTAAAGCTGCCGCCCGACGAGACACCTGGTTCCATGTGCGGGAGTTACCGGGTGGGCATGTGGTTTTAAAAGAGACCTCTTTCCCTCCTCCTGAGGAAGATCTCGAAGAAGCTGCATTCCTGGCCGCCTATTACAGCAAGGGCCGTGATAGAACAGCCGTGGCAGTTGATTATGCCGAAGCCCGTAACGTCCGCCGCCGCCCCGGAGGCAAACCAGGATTTGTTTTTTACGAAAATTTTAAGACCATAACGGTAAATCCCCGTGATACTGAACTGTGCAAGCGTTTTCAACTATCATAATCAATTATAGTTTGCGGGCATTAAGTTCAATTAACCCTTTTTTAAAAGCCTCGGGCAGGGGGGCGGAAAATTCTAAAGTTTTCTCAGACCGGGGATGGATAAATTTAATACGCCGGGCATGCAAAGCCTGAGGTTCAGCAAGGCCCCGGGGGAGATCACTCCAGCTATCCCTGGCATAGGTTAAATCACCTGCCACGGGGTGACCCAGGTAAGCCATGTGCACCCTGATCTGGTGAGTTCGCCCGGTTTCCAGGTTAATTTTAAGTAAGCTGTAAGACCCGTAATATTTTAAAACCCGGTAGCGGGTAACAGCCATTTTCCCTGTTTCAACAACAGCCATCTTTTTCCGGTGACGGGGATGACGGGCAACCGGAGCCTCTATTCTGCCCTGGACAGGTTTGACTGCCCCTTTAACCAGGGCTAAGTATTCTCTTTTCAGCTGCCTTGTTTTTAGCTGGGTTGAAAGAGCTCGGTGGGCAAAGTCATTTTTCGCCACCAGGAGCAAACCGGAGGTATCCTTATCCAGGCGGTGTACAATACCGGGCCTTTTGACCCCGCCAATAATAGAAAGTTCCGCACAGTGATGTAATAGCGCATTGACCAGGGTTCCTTTGCGGTGACCAGGAGCCGGATGTACAACCATCCCCCGTGGTTTGTTTACAACAAGCAAATCTTTGTCCTCATAAAATATGTCAAGGGGAATAGCTTCAGGTTCCAGCCTGGTTTCTTCAGGGAAAGGAATAGTTACAGTTACCAGGTCACCTTCTTGCACCCGGTAGTTTTTATCATTGCAAGGCAAACCGTTAACCTGAACCATTTCATTGATCAGCAGTTTTTGAGCCCTGCTGCGCGAAAGGCCAAAAAAAGGTTGCGATAAAAACTGATCAAGGCGCCGGCCTTGATCAGCGGAACATGTTACTGTGCGTTGAAAAACAGTAGCCTGATCAGGGGACCTAAAGTCATGATCATGGCCATTTTTCATTTTTTTGCTCCTTTTTTCTTGGGTTTTTTACGGCCTTTTTTTGATTTCTTAGGTGAAACCGGCCGGTTTATGAAATTATTGAATGCTATTATAATTATTACAGATACTAGAACCAAACCCAAACTAAAACTTTGAGCAGTGCTTAAACCCAACCAAACTGCTTCTTCATCCCTGAAAAATTCAGTAGTAAAGCGTAAAGTTCCATATAAGGCAAACAGCGAGAGAAGCATAAAGCCGATAAATGGTCGCATGGGCCGAAGAAGCAGTTTTAATATTAAAAAGACGATAATTGCTCCCAAAAAGGCATAAAGCTGCACCGGGTGACGCAACAGGTCATCGGCCATTGAAGCAGGCATCCCCCAGGGAAGGTCGGTGACACGGCCATAACAACAACCATTTAAAAAACAGCCCAGTCGGCCAAAAGCATAACCAAGTATCAGGTAAGGAGCCATTAAATCGGCCAGTTTTAAAAACCCAACCTTGCGCCACTTACTCCAAAAATAAAGCACCAGGGCACCCAAGAAAAATCCGCCATAAAATGATAGTCCGGCAAATTGTGCAAATAATATTTCTGTAGGATTGGCCCTGAAATAATCCCAGTTTAAAAACACATAGAGCAAACGCGCCCCGATGAGACCAAAAAAGGTTGCTGCAATAACCGCTTCCAATACATGGTCGGGATTAAGGTTTTCGCCAGGGGCTTCCCGGTATAATGCTAGAGCAGCAATTAAAACGCCCAGGGCGATCATCAAGCCATATGAATACACAGTTAGATTACCGATAGTAAAAAGTTCTGGGTACAAGTTATCAGCTCCTCTCCTCCTGGAGGTTTAATTCACGCCAAAAAGCAAGCAAGAAAATACCAATGCCAACTACAATCGCCGCATCAGCAAAGTTAAATACCGGTGGCCAGATTGTAAAATTAATAAAATCAATGACATAACCACCAGTGACCCGATCGATAAGGTTGCCCAATGCACCACCAAGCTGAAGTGCCAATCCCAGGCGCATCCATTTATGATCTTCAGAAAGAAAACGATAGTAATAAAGAATCAAGATGGCAACTACCAGGGTAATCGCTATAAAAAAAGCCGTTTGGTAAGGAAACATGCCAAACGCAGCACCCGGATTACGCACATAGGTAAAATATAAAAAATTACTGATCACAGTAGATGATTGACCCAATTCCATCATGGATCTAACCAGCTGCTTGGTAATTTGATCAACAATTATGACTGAACTAACTACAATTAGTAAACTTCGCAAACGCTTCCCTCCGGCTACCCATTGGCTATTAGCTATTAAGGCGCTCCATTACATCACTGCAGCGAATGCACAGTTCCTGCCCTGAATTACTATAAATCCAGCAGCGGGGACATTTTTCTCCACCGGTTTTCTCGACCAGAATTTTCACTGGCAAACGCTGTCCATCCCGAGCACCAGAAGCAGCTTCCAGTTTTTCCGGTTTTAACATGGCTTTAGATACAATAAAAAGCTGGGGCAGCTGATCTTCAAAATACTGCAGCTGCTTAAAAAGAGATTGATCAGCCCAGAGCGTTACCGAACTCTCAAGGGAGCCACCGATCACTTTATCTTTCCGGGACTGTTCTAAAGCCCGCGTTACTTCTTCTCGCACCTCCAGTAAAACCTGCCAGCGTTGACCTAAATCTTCATCCAGCCAGGCCTGATCAGGTTCGGGCCAATCGGCTAACTGCACGCTTTGCTTTTTACGAGCCGGCAAGTACTGCCATAATTCTTCAGCTGTAAAGGTCAAAATTGGCGCCATCATTAATACCAGGTGTTCAAGAATAAGATATAGTACCGTCTGAGCGGAGCGTCGACCATGATCGTCCGGTGCAGAGCAGTATAAACGGTCCTTGATGATGTCAAGGTAAAAATTGATCATGTCCACAACGCAGAAATTGTGCAGGGAATGAAAGGCCTGGTGATACTCATAATTCTCATAAGCTTTAGTCACCTTATCGCCCAGCTTTGCCAGGCGGTACAAAGCCCACCGATCTATCTCTTCCAAGGCATCATAATTAACAGCATTATGGCTGGGATTAAAATCGAAACAACCAGCCAGCAAAAAACGGGTGGTGTTACGAATCTTCCGGTAAACTTCTATTAACTGCTTAAGAATATTCTCTGAAAGATGAACATCGTGAGTAAAATCAGCCGATGAGACCCATAATCGCAGGATATCTGCCCCATACTGCTTGATAATATGCTCAGGTGCAATAACATTGCCCAGCGATTTTGACATTTTTCTACCCTCACCATCAACTACCCAACCATGGCTGAGCACCGCTTTATATGGTGGTTCACCCCTGGTCGCTACAGCCGTGAGCAGGGATGAATGAAACCAACCACGGTATTGATCACTGCCCTCCAGGTAAAGATCAGATGGCCAGCTCAGTTCCGGCCTGGTTTCAAGAACCGCGTCATGACTGGACCCGGAATCAAACCAGACATCCATGGTATCAGTTTCTTTCCTGAAACCATCGTTCCCACAGGAAGGGCAGGTGGTCCCGACTGGAAGGATTTCAGCGGCTTCTTTCACAAACCAGGCATCAGATCCTTCTTTCGAAAAAAGGAGACTGACTGCTTCAATGGTCTCTTTATTAATCAGGTGAGTATTACACCTGGTGCAGTAAAAAATCGGGATAGGCACTCCCCAGACTCGCTGGCGAGATATACACCAGTCCTGTCGTTCGGAGATCATATTGTAAATTCGCTCTTCACCCCACCCGGGAAACCACTTGACCTTATTAATAGCATTAAGAGCATCCTGGCGAAAACCATCTATTGAAGCAAACCATTGTTCCGTTGCGCGGTATAGCACAGGTAATTTACAGCGCCAGCAATTAGGGTACTGGTGTTCAACCGGCATGGTTTTGATTAAGGCATTGTTTTGATCTAAATCTTCGATTACCTGTTTTCCACCCTTTTCATAATGCATTCCGGCATACTGACCGGCTTCTTCGGTAAATATACCCCTGTCATTCAAGGGGCTTAGGATCGGCAAGTTATTTTCCTGCCCTACCATAAAGTCTTCATGCCCATGGCCAGGTGCAGTATGGACACAGCCCGTTCCCTGCTCAAGAGTAACATGTTCTCCCAATAACAAAACAGATTCCCGGTCGTAAAGGGGATGACGGCAGGTCAACCCATTCAATTCACTACCTTTGAAACGCTTTAAAATCGGCCAGGGCTGCTCAGAACCAGCCAGGTTAGATACTTCTTCCAGTAACCCTTCGGCCAGTAAATATCTTTCCTTTCCAGCTTCAACCAGGACATAGTCTAGCTCCGGGTGGAGAACAATAGCCAGGTTAGCCGGAATAGTCCAGGCAGTGGTAGTCCAAATCAAACAGAAAGTATTCTTTACTCCGCCAAAAAGGTTCTTATCATCAAGGAAGGGAAATTTTACATAAATAGAATCTGAGACTTTATTGCCATACTCTATTTCGGCTTCAGCCAGGGCGGTTTCACAACTGGCACACCAATATACCGGACGCATTCCTTTATAAATGTAGCCCCGTTCTGCCATGGCTCCAAATACTTTTACCTGGCGACTTTCAAACTCAGGAGCAAGGGTGAGGTAAGGGTTGTCCCAGTCCCCCCTGACCCCCAACCGTTTAAACTGCTCTCTTTGAATATCAACATATTCCAGGGCATATTCATGGCACATTCTGCGAAACTCAAGATCACCGATTTCTTTACGATCAAGTTTCTTGGTTTTGATGATCTGATGCTCTATAGGCAGGCCGTGTGTATCCCAGCCCGGAACATAAGGACAATCAAAGCCCCGCATGGTTTTATATTTATTGATAATATCTTTGAGGACTTTATTTAAAGCATGTCCCATGTGAATATTACCGTTTGCGTAAGGTGGCCCATCATGCAATATGTAACGGGGACCCCCTTTACGGTTTTCGCGAGCCAGTTTATTAATCGCCAGCTTCTCCCATAATTCAAGCATTTCCGGTTCACGCTGTGGTAATTTAGCCCGCATTGGAAATTCAGTCTGCGGCAGGTTCAAAGTATCCCGGTAGTCCATATCTTCTTCTCCTCCATTTAAGTTAGCGAATTAAATTGTT
>PWMM01000117.1 GCA_003558195.1 Syntrophomonadaceae bacterium | reverse complement strand
TGATATTTTCTGGATCTATATACTCCGCCAGTGAGTCGGCAAAAAATCTTCCACCCCAAAAAGACAAAAGGATAATAATAATAAAACCAAACATATCAAACAATTGCTTGACCATACCTCGCGAAAACCCGCTTGCCAGGTGCAGGAAAAAAACAATCAATAAAAAAACATCAAGCCAGTTCATTATTTATCACCGTTTTTTTCATTTTGCACAATCCTATCCTGGTTGTTCATTGGCTCTGCTTTAATTTTAAGCAGCTCATCAGCCAGGTTAATCGCTGCCAGCACGGCAATCTTTTGCTTGCTCATATGGGGATTTCTTTCAACCAATGATTTCATTAAATTATCAACATAAAGAGCGATCCTGGTCATCTCTTCAACAGAGGTAGAACCCCTGAGGATATATTCTTCTCCCAGGATTTTAACGGTTAATTTGTTCTTTTTTTTCTCCTCCATACCACCAGCTGCTTTCTCTTTGAAACCGGATTATCTTGAAACTTACTAATTCGAGATAGAGCACCAGTTATCCTGCTAACTTAGCTGCGCAGAACTGCTCCCAGGTCAGATAAAGCCTTTTCAATTTTTTCCTGGACCTGGTTTATTTCTGACTCAGTGAGAGTTTTATCATCTGTCCTAAAGGTAATTGAATAGGCTAAGCTACGTTTTCCAGCAGGAATCTGCTTGCCTTCATAAAGATCAAATAATTTGACCTGGTCAATTAAATGTCCACCTGCCTGACGAATGCTTTCTTCCAGTTTATCAGCCGGAATATTTTTAGGCACCACTAAGGCCAGATCTCTTTTTGCCGCAGGAAAGCGCGGTAAAGCTTTCACTCTTGGGATCAGGGTGGCATTTTCAGCAAGTAGCTGTATATCAATTTCACAGACCGTTACAGGCTGATCAATTTCCCATGCTCCAGCTATATCAGGATGAAGCTCGCCCAGATAACCGAGTGTTTTGCCTTTTAACTTTATCGAGGCACACCGGGTTGGATGGCTGAAAGGCATCGCTTCTGGAGAAAATACAATATCCTTAATTTGAAGCTGGCTAAATAGAGCTTCCAAAACTCCTTTAATCTCGAAAAAATCTGCATTACGGGAAGGATTAACCCAGTTTGGGTCCGGAACCTGCCCGGTTACAGCAAGACCCAGTTTCACCTTTTCATTAGGTAATTCCTCGAGGGGTATGGAGTGAGGTTCAAAAACTGCACCAAGCTCAAAAAGGAGTTGATTAAGCTCACGGTGGCTGTAGTTATGTTGAATGGTCTTTAATAAGCCAGGAAGTAAGGTGGTCCGCATGACAGCCTGTTCTTCTGAAAAAGGATTTTGAACTGGAATTGGATTCAACCTGGAATCATCTTTTGAGAACCTTAAGCTACCCAGGGAAGCAGGGTTGATAAAAGAATAGGTAATACATTCGTAGTAACCACAGGAGGTGAGAATGTCTCGAACCAGATCATGGACTTTCTCTTCATCTGATTTTACATTTCCCAATAGCTCGCCCCTGGGTAAAGTAACCGGTATTTTATCGTAACCATAAAGCCTGGCCACTTCCTCTATGATGTCTTCCGCTATAGTGATGTCACTGCGCCTTAAAGGAACATTGATATTTAAAATACCAGATCCTTTTTCTTTAATCTTAAAACCGAGTCTTGATAAGAGATCAGTAATCAGATCTTTTCCTAGTTCTAAACCCAGCACCTGGTTGATTTTTAAGACATCAACCTCAACGGTTTTTTCCCGGCTGGGCGTTTCATCTTGATCAACTATCCCTTTTAATACCTGTCCCCCGGCCAGTTCGTGCATCAAAAAAGCAGCCCGATCCTGGGACCAGGTCACTGCTTCGGGGTTAACCCCTTTCTCAAACCGCTGAGAGGCTTCAGAGGGTAAGTTATAGCGGCGGGCGGTACGCCTGATATTGGTTGGGTTAAAAACTGCGGCTTCCAGTAAAACCGTTTTAGTAGCATCGTTAATTTCAGTATCTTCGCCGCCCATAACACCTGCAAGAGCCACAGGCCTTTTCCCATCAGTTATGACCAGGGCTTCGGCAGACAGCTTGCGCTCCATTCCATCCAGGGTAACTATTTTTTCATCATCTTCTGCCTTTCTCACTAAAATCTCATTACTTTTTAGCAGCTCCAGATCAAAGGCATGCAAAGGTTGGCCAAACTCCCACATAACATAATTGGTAATATCAACCACGTTGTTTATAGGCCTGATCCCTGCTTTTAAAAGCCGGAGTTGCATCCATAAAGGCGATTTAGCAATGATGATATTATCAACTGCCCGGGCCGTGTAACGCGAACAAAGCTTGCTGTCAGCTATCGCTACTTTAATACGATCTGACAAGGTTTCTCCGGTTTCAGTTACCGACATTGGAGGCATTTTTACCTCTCTACCAGTTAGAGCAGCAACTTCATAAGCCACACCCAGCATACTCAGGCAGTCGGAACGATCAGGAGTAAGCTCCAGTTCAATAATCTGATCACCAAAACCTAAAAGCTGATCTACGGGTTGACCAATTTTTGAAAACTGATCCAGGATCAGGATTTCCTCCTCAGAACCCAGTTCCAGACCCAATTCCTGGGCAGAACAAATCATTCCTGGTGAAGCTACCCCATGAATATCTGTTTCTTCAATAATGCGATTGCCAGGTAGAATTGCACCGGGTTTTGCCGTAGGTACTTTATCACCAACCTGCATATTTTTTGCCCCACAGACAATTTTTAAGGTTTGATTTCCAATATTTGTATCAACGAGAGTCAAATTACTGCGGCCCGGATGCGGCTCCATAGCCACAACTTCACCTACAACTACTTGCGGCAGCTCACAACCAAATACTTCTACTGAGCCAGCCTCTACACCGGATAGGGTTAATAGTTCAGCCAGCTTTTCAGCAGAAATGCCAGGATTGATATAATCTTTCAACCAGTCATAAGAAACACGCATCTATTAAATTCCTCCTTCAATGAGTACTCATTATTCTAGATTAACTAAACTGTTTTAAAAACCGCAGATCATTAGAGAAAAAGAGGCGCAAATCACCGATACCGTATTTCAGCATCGCAATGCGCTCAATACCCATACCGAAAGCAAATCCGGTAACTTCGCCTGGATTGTAACCGGCAATCTCCAGAACGCGAGGATGGACCATTCCGGAACCAAGTATTTCCAACCAACCGGTATAACTGCAGGTTCGGCAGCCTTTACCACCGCACATTATACATGAGATGTCTACTTCGGCACTTGGTTCAGTAAAAGGGAAAAAGCTGGGCCGAAAACGAACCCGCTGATCCGGTCCAAACATTTCACGGGCAAATAAGTCAAGAGTCCCTTTTAAATCGGCAAAAGTAATATCGCGATCGACTACCAACCCTTCACACTGGTGAAACATCGGTGAATGGGTGGCATCATCATCTCGCCGGTAGACTTTGCCGAGGCAAATAATGCGTACCGGTAGCTTTGGAGCTTGCTTTTCCATGGATCTGATCTGCACCGGTGAGGTATGGGTTCTGAGTAAATACTGCTCAGTAATGTAAAATGAATCTTGCATATCCCTGGCCGGATGATCAGCAGGAATATTCAATGCTTCAAAATTATAGTAATCAGTTTCAATATCAGGGCCGTAGGCAAGCTGAAAACCGAGACCGGTAAAAATATCTTTAATTTCATCTATAATCATGGTCAAAGGATGTCTTTGCCCGATTGCAGCCGGGCGACCCGGCAAAGTAACATCTATCCGCTCCTCTTCCCAAATATCTTGCCGCTGGAGATCTTTCAAAGACTTTTCCTTAAGCTCCACCGCACGCTCCAATTCCTGGCGAAGAGCATTGGCTTTTTGACCAATTACAGGCCTTTCTTCGGCAGGGACACTGCCCAGGCTCCGCAAGATACCGGTAAGCTCCCCCTTTTTCCCCAGGTACTGTACTTTTATAGATTTAAGCTCTTCCAGGTCTTTAGCCCCTTCAATCGTACTCCTCGCATCATTTTCCAGTTCCTTTAATTTATATAACATTTTCAACACCTCCAGATAATAAAAAATCCCTCTCTCAGAGGGACGAAAGATTATCTTCCGCGGTACCACCCGGTTTAGCTACCGCTTAGCTCACTTAATAATTGATAACGGAAATTATCCGTAGCCTACCTACAGGGATCTAAAGAGCCTTTCAGTGGAAAGCTCAAGAGTGAATTTCAGCAGGGTGCACCGGAACCGGCTTACAGTCAAGGCTGGTCCTCCCTGAACGGCACCTTATTTCCCAAGCCTACTTTACTCTTTCATAGCCCTACTTATTAAAATATAATAGCATTATAGCATTAAGCTTCCTGCTCATCAAGAATTATTTAGCTCCGGTTGTGTTGACCTTCGCAAAATGGCATGATAGCATAACCATAATAGAAAAGCAAATTCATATCTTCGATTAAATCAATGAAGTAGTCGAATTTGATTTACAAGGGAGCGAAAATAATATGACAGAAAATCACCAGCTGGCCAAGGAACTGATTGCCGAAGTAGAAAAACTGGACGGTTTTCGAGCAGGGATTGCCAATGTCGATGACGTTTTAGATGGCCCTTCCTACAAGGCCAAAACCGAGGGAGATTGGAAGACCGACCATTCAGAAAGTGTTACTCCGTGGCTACCAAACGCACACTCACTTCTGGTGCTGGCCATGCATCATCCAAAAGAAGACCCATGGCTGGACTGGTTTGACCGCGGCAATACCGAGGGAAACCGTAAAATGACAAAAATATCTGAGGATTTAGCAACCTGGATATATGAGACTCATGGAGTTCGTGCACAGGCACTACCCTACCATGTGGAAAAGGGGGGAGTGTACCTGAAGGATGCCGCCGTTTTCGCAGGACTGGGCGTCGTGGGGAAAAGCAATCTTTTTCTAGACCGAAAATGGGGTCCAAGAGTCCGATTACGTGCGGTATTGATCCAAGACAGCCTTCCAGCCGGCCGTCCTCCAGAAGATTTTCAGCCCTGCCAAGGCTGTGATATTCCTTGCCAAGAAGCCTGTCCTGATGATGCTTTTGCCACCGGACAATACTACCGGCCGCCCTGTCTTGAACACCTCAATTCAAATCGGGATAACCCTATTGATAGTGGCCAAAAAAATTCTGAAGGCTCTCCGATCCTTGTTACCGACTGGTGCCGGAGGTGTGATTTCGCCTGTCCTGCAGGCGAACAATAGCCTCATTTTCTCAGGAACCAACATCAGCATACTGCCCCTATTTGGTGCTAGCAGTCGAGATAACAGCACGCGTTAAAAGATTGACAACTTTTGTAAGCTTAGCTACTTCCTGTTTTTTACACAGCCATTAAAATGGTAGCTACCTCTTTTATATTTAACCGTCTTGTGACCGAAAACCCGGAGCGCTGCCGCAGCTTGACCACCAGGATAAAAGCGGCAGATAGCCTTGAAGCTCTGAAAGATATCTGGGATCAGGAACTGGATGCTTATAATTAAGAAGCCTGGTGGATTCATACCAGTGACACCGCTAAACTTATTAGCGTATTAACCTTACAAAACAAGCTAAAAACATGAGTGATGATGACATCGCAGCTGATTTAATGTCTAACTTACGGGGAGAAGCCATGTTAGCCAGCCTGGAACTGGCAACCGGAGCCAACTGGGTTGCAAGTGGTGAGCAGACCCTTGAAGAATACCTGATGCAGTATGGACATCGCGGCCCACACGAATTCGAGCTTGCCCTGCCCCAGCCAGCCGAAGATCCCGGCTGGATAGAAAAACAGATCGAAGAATACCAATCTATGAACATAGATATTGAAGCAATTCTAAACCGGCAGCAGCAAAAATTTTTAGAAGCTAAGCAAAAATTTATTGCTTTACACCCCACCAAGAAAAAGTGGTTAAATAAAAAGTTAAAGGCGGCTGCTGAAGCAGCACAACGCCGTGAGATCGGCCGATCCGAATGGACCAGGGTTAACCGGGTTTTTGCTTTAAAAGCAGGCGAATTAACCGGTTTAAAAAAAGATGTATTTTCCCTTTATAAAGACGAACTGATTGATCTGCTTGCCGGCAACAAAACTGCCATCTCATTTATCCCGGACCGCAAAAAGAATTATGAAAGATACCAGGCCCTTCCACCGTTCCCGCCAATCATCCGTGACCGCTTCGACCCATTCTTGTGGGTAAGAGATCCACACCGCCGGGCAGATTTTTATGATCCTGCCTTTGTGGAAGAAACTGATATGGCCGGTGATAAATTAGGCGGCATCCCCGGTGCGTCAGGACGGGTTGAGGGTAAGGTAAAAATAATTCTCAAACCTGAAGATAGCGATCAGCTACAACCAGGTGAAATACTGGTTGCAGCGACGACTAATGTTGGTTGGACCCCCCTGTTTCCAAAAGCGGCAGCAGTAATAACCGATATTGGCGCACTCCTATCACACGCGGCCATAGTGGCCAGGGAGCTTGGCATCCCTGCGGTAGTGGGGTGCGGTAATGCCACAACCAGGCTTACTAATGGCGACCGGGTGATCGTTGATGGAGGGCGGGGTGAAGTTTCGGTAGTTGAGGCTTTTAAACAAGCTTAACAAATTTTTCCCAGCGATAAACCCCTTTAAACCAGAAGATCCCTGGTTTTATATAAGCGGTGGGTGAAAAAGAGTGATAAAGCTGCTAAGACAATAAAAAGCAGTAAAAATAAGTAGCTGATACCCTGTTCAACTACCTCTATAGCATTAAAGTAATGAAAGGGCGTGAGAAAGCTTAAGTAATTAACCGTTCCTACATACTCTATGGCAACAGCTATTAAGTAAGTAGCTATTAGCAGGAAGAAGCCTGCACTCACTGCTTTCCGGGGGTTACGCACAAGAGCGGAACATAAAAAGCCGAGCGCTAAAAAGAGCAGCTGGGTCAGGAAAAGGCCAACTGTTGTGATGGTTATTTCCGGCATGATCTCCCGGCCATCAGTTAGAGGGACCAGTATTAGGGCGGAGGTTAGCCAGATCAGCAACGCCATAGCGGCAACGTTTATTATTCCTACCACTAATTTTACATTAATAATTGTGCTGCGCGGGTAAGGTTTGGTATAGAGGTACTCCGCAGTCTTATCTCTTTCTTCTTTTGACAGCAAACTCGCCCCGACAGATACCGCATGGGCATAAGCAATCAGGGCATACCAGAAATACATGATCAGGTAATAATCAAGAGCAGTTTTAAGGCCAACACCGTCAATACCGAACATAACCCGCACTATACGGGGCATGGCATTGATCCCCTGCTCGACCATTTCAACGTTTGAGGAAACCATTTCATATTCCAGTGCCCCAAAAGTAGCGGTAACAAAAGCTATAATTAGCCATACCAGTAAACTGCGACGGCCAAGTTTAAGTTCTTTCAAGATCATCGCCCGCATAAGGCCCTCCTAAGAAACTATGATAATATCTTTCTTGCGAAATACGTGATAGCTGATTCCCAGTAAACCGCTAACCAGAAAGAAACTCAGCAACAGGAACCCGACATCAT
>PWMM01000282.1 GCA_003558195.1 Syntrophomonadaceae bacterium | reverse complement strand
GGCTTCCGGATCTCCTTCGGATAATAATTCCACCTTAATGTCAGGGGTAGGAGCCATGGGATAATCAACCAGTAATGAGCACAGTTTTTCAGCAGGCAGGTTTACCCTTCTTTCATAAGCTACAGAACCCATTTGAAAACCCTCCAATTCAAGTTATTTTAACCCAGATAAACAGCTATCTTTCCATTAACCGCCGGGCAGCTTCATAAATCCGTTCAACGTTAGGCAGCACTTTTTGCTCACGTTTAGGGTCGAAGGGAATCGTTCCCTCGACGGCAATGCGGGCAAAACGGGCCGGCAAGCCCGATTCAAGAACTGCAGCAGCCAGCTCCCCCGTCAGGCCGAAATCACGGTAATCATCATCGACAACCAGCAGGCGCCCGGTGCTTTCCACATCCTTCAGGACAGCATCGCGATCAAGTGGAGCAATACTGCGCAGGTCAATAACACTGGCAGAAATGCCTTCGCCAGAAAGCAGATCTGCTGCTTCTGTAGCACGGTGGATAGCTATCCCGGCCCCGGCAATTGTAATATCAGTACCTTCCCGGCGAACAGCTGCACGGCCCAGGGCAAGCGGTTCCCACCGCTCAGGGACCGGCCCACTCCGTCCTCCTGTGGGGATGTCATAAGTTACAGTGGTCCGCCCTCCTGAGCCCAGAACTTCGAGCAAATCATCAGTTAAAAGTTTAGGCTCAAGAAAGAAGACGGGGCTTTCATCAGCGATTGCTGCTAAAAGGAGCCCTCCCGCATCGGCAGGAGTGGAGGGTACAACAACTTTTAAGCCCGGGATGTGCGCGATCCATCCCCACAGGGATTGTTCATGCTGACCACCATCGCCGTAACCGCCACCGCATCCAGCCCGAACAACCATGGGCACCTTCCACCGCCCGCCGCTGAAGGCTTCAACTTTTGCCGCCTGGTTAATGATGGCATCAGCGGCTACGGCAAGAAAATCGATCAAGATTAACTCTACAAAAGGCCGCAAACCAGCCATCGCTGCGCCAACAGCGGTGCCGAGAAAGGCTGATTCGCTAATTGGTGCGGGGCGGACACGCTTCTCACCAAAACGCGTATAGAGGTTCATGCGCAGTGCATGAACATCTTCCCCGAAAACAACAACACGCTGATCTTCCTTCATCGCCTGGGTTAGGGCATCTTCGATTGCCTGAGAAAAAGTCATTTCTCTCACTTTGTCGCCTCCTCTCCGCCTGCCGGCAGCGATTGCAAGGCTTGTTCCAGGGCATCCTTAACGGTTAATTCCACCTCTTCTTCCAAGCCGGCCAGATCATCAGCAGTGATCTTCAATTTTTTACGCATTTGCAGGACAGGATCATGGGCGCTACCCAACTGCGTGCGCGCAGTACGGCCGATCATAGCCATAATCTTTGTTATGGCGGCAAGGCGCTGGGCGATCGAAGCGCCGCCTGAACTCATTGCTGCCGAAACAAGCGGGCCGGTTCGCGGCTTCATTTCGGCGACAGGTTTATGAACCATACGGATAAGGGGATCGCCTAGAAAGTGACCCTGCGGGCGAAGACAGGTCGTCCGCAGAAAGGAGGGGCCCTTACCGCTGCGGGCGCGATCAAGCATTACGGCCGCTTCATGCCATACTACTTCTACATCCACACCGCTGATGTTCTTGCCGGACACCCCAAGGCCTCGGGCCCGCTCTTCCAGGCTGCCGCCGGTGACTGCAGGAGAAGATGTAGTTATTGCCGTACCGTTATCCCGACAGACGAATAGGACCGGCAAATCCCAGGCTGCAGCAAGGTTAAGCGATTCCATTAACATGCCCTGATTCATGGCGCCTTCCCCGAAAAAAGCCACCGCCACTTTTTTGGGGCGCAGGTGCTGTGCTGCAAGGGCAAATCCACAGGCTGTCGGACCAGCAGAGCCCACGATTCCAGATGATGCGGCCAGGTGATCTTTTGAAAACAGGTGCATGTGACCGCCCATCCCGCCGCAGAGACCGTCTTCTAAACCCATACATTCCTTGATAATTGCTGCTGCCTCTACACCACGCAATAGCATACCCGCAGTGCCGCGATGATCAAGAGCAACAGCATCGCCATCACCAAGATGATCAAGCACTCCGGCATTGATCCCTTCTTCACCGATGCCTAAATGCATCTCACCAGATATCAGGCCTTCCTGCCAGAGCCCGGCGATGGCTTCCTCAACCCGCCGGCAGGTCAGCATCTTGCGGTACAGGGAAACGCTGTCAAACACCTTTTTACCCTCCTTTTAATTAGCAGTTAATGAGCTATTTCTGGTTGCGGGCTTTGCTTTAAATGCATATTCATTAGCTATACCCGGATCAAAAGCATTTAAAACTTACACTTTAATACCAGGGGAAAGTGCTTAAGTGATACCAGGTAAATGCTAAGCCACACTTATAGCAGTAATAAGCTCAGCCTTCTATTGTAAATTGAAGGAGCAATTTATGATTCCATTAATACCGCAATATTTTTTTAATAGTGAAAATTTTGCGGTATTTATTTGTTCTCCACAGGGAAACAAATACCTGCTTCAGAATCAGGAAGGCTTCGAATAATTTCGAGACACAATAAAAATACGGAACCAATTTTGGACAGAGGTAAAACCCGAATAAAAGGTATTTGAGGCAGCAACGATTATCCATACACCGTGCCCCTGACTTATGTTTACAAGGGCAACAAGGTTTATTTCCACTGCACTAATGAAGGATAAAAACTAGACGGGATCAGGAAAAATAACCAGGTTCTTTTTTGTGGTGGGTGATAAAAAGGTCAAGAAGAGATCAAAAATGAACTCCACCAAACCGGAATATTTGAAATTGAGCACATAACCGCTAAAGCCGGCAAAATAGAGCTTAATAATATTAGATAGCGGTCCAGATTAAAAAAATATCTTAAGGCTCTAGATCATACGAATCTTTGAATAACTGCCTTGCTTTTTCCTTCGAGATCAACTTCTTTTTTACCGCCAGTTCAGGAACAGGAATTTTCTTTTCCAGTGATTCTTGCGCCAGCTTTGCGGCATTCTCGTATCCAATATCAGTTGCTAATAAAGTGGCGAGTGAAGGATTTAATAAGAGCAGATTTTTACATCTTTCCTGATCTGCTTCTATTCCTTCCACGCACAGCTTTTGGAAATCGGGCAGATAATTGATTAAAAGCTCCTGTGATTCTAAAATGCTCGTTGTCATAACCGGAGTCATAACATTTAGCTCCATTTGACCGGCCTGGGAAGCTAAAGAAACCGTGTCATGGTTTCCAATAACCCTGAAACAAATCATGTTAAGGCATTCTGCCATTACGGGGTTAACTTTTCCGGGCATGATGGAAGAACCCGGTTGCACGGCAGGAAGTTTGATTTCGGCCAGCCCCGCCACCGGCCCTGAATTTAGCAATCTTAAATCGTTGGCGATGCGATTCAGTTCTTTGGCCAGTTCGCTTAAATAACTGGAAAAAACAGACAACCCAAACCTGCTTTGCAACGCCTCGAAAGGATTTTGCGATCTTTTAAGTGTTAAGCCGGTAAAATCAGAAAGGTATTGCAACGCTTTATCTTTAAACCCCTCAGGAGAATTTGCGCCCGTACCAACAGCAGTTGAACCCAGGGGCACCTCCAGCAGATTATCTCTTCCTTCTTTAAGCAAACCGGCTGCGCGTTTAAGAACAGCAGCATAGGCACCAAATTCATCACCAACTGTAACGGGGGTAGCGTCCATTAGGTGAGTTCTTCCGGTTTTAATAATGCCGGAAAATTGCCTGCTTTTTTCTTCAAATGCCCCTGCAAGGTCATCTAATACTTTAAGCAGTTGGTCAGCCTTCCAGATGACCGCTAGATGCGATGCGGTCGGAAAAGTATCATTGCTTGATTGAGACATATTAACATGATCATTGGGATGAATCTGGCTGTAATCTCCTTTAGGCTTTCGGAGGATTTCTGCTGCAATGTTGGCCACAACTTCGTTTACATTCATGTTGAATGAGGTCCCTGCTCCTGCTTGATAGAGATCAACTTTGAATTGTTCTGTCATACCTTCAGCGCGCTCGCAGGCTTCAACAAGGACGTCTTTCTTGCTTCTTTCCAGTTTTCCACAATCAGCATTAGCCATGGCACAGGCTTTTTTCAAGCGCAGGAAAGCCTTGATAAATATCAGGGGAAATGGTTTCCCGCTGGCTTTAAAGTTGTTAAGGGCCCTCTGGGTTTGCGCCCCATAGTAAGCCTTATCTGGCACTTTAATTTCACCAAGAGTATCTTTTTCTATTCTCATTGATTATCCTCCATATTTTTTAGTTGACTGCGCGCCTTTCCTATAGCGATATTAGGTGGAACTTTCTTTGGGCATACTTTCTTGCAATTAGTGTAAAAATCACATGCCCACCAACCAAATTCTTGATTCGCAATAGCTAGCCTGTTTAGAGCATCGGGCTCTCTCGGGTCCAGGTAAAAGCGGTACAATTTTGCCAGGGCGGCAGGCCCGGGATAATCTTTTAGATCACCAACCACAGGACAGGCGCTCCAGCACAGGGCACAAGAAATGCAGTTAGTATACTTTTCAAGTTCCCGCACCTTTTCTTTTGCAATCAAGTATTCCTTTTCTGGAGGATTACCGGCCCCTCTTAATTTTAGCTCAAGCTTTCCAAAAAGATCAAAAAAGGGCTCCCAATCCACCACCAGGTCCTTCATTACCGGTAATTTGGGGATAGGTTCCAGGAGCATTCCATCTTTGGGGACTTCACCTTTCCTGGGCAGGAATACCTCATAAACATTGTTAAGTTCCTCAATCCTTGCTACCGGTGTTTTACATGCAAGCAGCGGCATGCCATTAACCATTATCGCACAGCTTCCACATACTGCGCCCCGGCAAGAATAGCGAAAAGCCAGTGACTCGTCGATGTTTTCCTGGATATGAAATAAGGCATCAAGAACAGTCATTTCTTCGCTTACCTGAACATTGTAGTCAGCATAGCTTTCTCCTGCGTCCCTGGATATCCTGATAATCATTAGTATTCGCGCTCCTTTACAGGAAATAAGCCCATCCTGACCGGGGCGTAAGATATCGCCGGCCTGTTCTTTTGATCTGCTTTAAGAATGATATGCTTTAGGAAATTGTCGTCATCACTATCAGGGTAATCTGTTCTGTAATGCGACCCCCGGCTTTCTCTTCTTTCTAGTGCTGATACAGCAACAGCTTCAGCTATTTCAAGCATATAGCCCAGTTCCAGGTACTTAAGCAATGCTTGGTTGTAAGTTTTCCCCTTGTATTTCAAAGCCGTATTCTGGTAGCGATCTTTGAGCCGTTCTATAGTTTTTAACCCTTTTTCCATCTTTTCTTTATCTCTAAAAATCCCGAATTTGCTGTAGACGGTTTTTCTCATTTCCTTCGTTAAAGTAGCCCAATTATCTCCCTCACCGGAAAACAAGTTTTCTAATCGTTCCTGTTCCCGGTCCATTACTTTTTTTACTATAGACAGGGGGCCGGTTTGCCGGTTATTACAACACGCCTTTTTACCTGCTTTCTTGCCAAATACCAGCGCCTCTAACAATGAATTGCCACCGAGCCTGTTTGCGCCATGCACGGAAACAGAGGCGCACTCTCCTGCTGCGAGCAAACCCTCTATGCTAGTTTCGCCTTCATTATTGACCGCAATACCGCCCATGGAATAATGCTGACCCGGTTGAACCGGCACCGGTTCTTCGATGGGATCCAGGTTTGCAAAGTCAAGCGCAATCTGCCTGATGCCAGGTAAACGTTCATTAATTTTTTCAGCGCCAAGAGGCCTGAGATCCAGGTAAACATATTCACCTGCATAGCCCAATCCTTTCTCTATTTCTTGTGTAATCGAGCGGGCTACTATGTCCCTTGGGGCAAGCTCTTTTGCTTCGGGTGCATATTTAATCATGAATCTATCACCTTCTGAGTTTATAAGGTGGGCACCCTCACCTCTTGCGCCTTCCGTGATCAGGATATTTGATCCATAAAGGGTAGTGGGATGAAATTGGACAAACTCCATATCTTTAAGAGCCGCACCAGAACGATAAGCTAAGGCGTGACCATCGGCTGTATTAATTAGTGAATTTGTTGATCGTTCATAGATCCTCCCATAACCACCGGTTGAAAGGATAAGCGCTTTGACAGAAAAACCGTGCAGCTTTCCAGTTTGGATATCGATAGCTATAGAGCCCGTACACTTGTTGTCATTTACAACAAGCGAAGTAACAAAGTATTCATTGTAAAATTTGATGCCCCTGGCATAGGCCTGTTCAAATAAGGTGTTTAAAAGATTATGACCGGTCCGGTCTGCAGCGTAACAGGTTCTTGGCACGCCAGCCCCTCCGAACGGTCTTTGGGCCAGCTTCCCTTCACTGTCCCTTGAAAATACCGTCCCCCAGTGTTCAAGTTCATAGATCGAAGCGGCCGCCTCTTTACAAAGGATTTCAACTGCATCCTGGTCGGCCAGGTAAGCAGAGCCCTTTATAGTATCAAAAGCATGCTTTTCCCAGCTATCTCCTTTTGAGCCAGGATCATTTCCCAGTGCTGCATTGATACCCCCCTGGGCAGCAACCGAATGGGAGCGCAGCGGGTAAACCTTGGAGACCACTGCGGTGCTTGCCCCATGATCATGTGCTTCGATAGCAGCCCTAAGCCCGGCCAACCCACCACCGACCACCACTAGATCATGTTCATGTATATTATTGCCAGCCATTCAACCAGCTCCTTGTCTCTCATTTCAAAAAGTATGCAGGTTCTGAAGGATTAAAAGGCTTAATCGTTGCTTAAGGCCTATTGACACGCAGCAAAATTCAGCAGCTACATTGACATTTTATCAACTAGCCATAAGTCATACAAGTGTTAATATTTTGGTCAATTTTCTCCGGGCTTGCATTATACAGGCTAAGCTTCTGAGCGAAATCAGGATCTCTTTCTTTCTGCAGCATTGCCAGTTCGCCATGTTCGTTCCAGGCATAGCCATTAAGCTAACAATTGGCAGCCGCAGCTACGCAGGTTGAAGCTATTTAAGATCAATCCTTAATAACTAAAATAGTCTGTCTTTTAACCGCGCTTTGTGCTAAACTAAAATATAGAAGGAGGAATAACTATGGAAATGAAAAAAGAACCCTGGTACAGGCGAATATCTCCCTGATTGCTTATTTACATACTGCTGGCAGCAGTATATGGAGGGCATAGCTTGATCAGGTATTTAACCCAGTAATTGAAAGATGAATTAATATCGGGACCCAATGAAAATTATTCCCGGGAACCTGCTTCTCATTGCTTTTCTTAAAAAGTCATGCTTACAAAGAACATCAACAGATCATAATCGCCCTCTGTGCTAAGCAAGATTCGCGAAGAGAAAATAATACTAATAACTGCGCGTTATGAAAAATTTAACCGGGATTATTGTCCCGAATTTATTAATGAGGTGCTTAACAAATGAAGAAAAAGAAGCAAGAGTCGGTCTGGGCTTACCCCCGCCCACCCCGGGTCGAAGCCTACCCTGGTTTGATTGAAATACATCACCACGGAGAGGTT
>PWMM01000090.1 GCA_003558195.1 Syntrophomonadaceae bacterium | reverse complement strand
TTCTTTAGAGCTTTTGCTTGGGACTGACCCCAAAGTTTTGTTAATAAATATCTTTGGTGGTATAACCCGCTGTGATGTGGTAGCAGAAGCATTTGTTAATGTGAAAAACAACAGAGGTATAAACCTGCCAGTGTCTTTTCGCCTGGTCGGTACTAATGAAGAAAAAGGCCGGGCCATACTGGAAAAAGAAAATATTGGAACTTTCAGCTCGATGGATGAAGCGGTTCAACATGCTGTCGAGCTAAGCCGGTAGCATATGATCAGCTTAATATAAAAGATTTTTTTATACACGACTCATAATAATAGCTATTACTAAAAGGAAGGGGAATAGAATGTCTATTTATATAGATAAGAATACCCGTGTATTGGTCCAGGGGATCACCGGAAGACAGGGTTCCTTTCATACCGGGCAAATGCTTGCTTACGGCACAAATATTGTTGGTGGAATTTCACCCGGTAAAGGGGGCTATGAAGTTGAGGGTATACCGGTATATGATTCCACTTTTGAGGCGATGGAAATTCACGACGCTGAAGCCACCATCTTATTCATGCCGGCTGCTTTTGCTAAAGATGCAGCTCTGGAGGCTCTTGATGCAGGCTTAAAAATTTTAGTGCTCATTCCAGAAAACATTCCTCTAAAAGATGCCATGGAGATTATGGCTTATGCCCGCCGGAAAGAAGCTCTGGTGATAGGGCCGAATACCTTTGGTCTTGTTTCTTCAGGTAATTCTAAGATCGGTATTATGCCAAATCGTTATTTTATTCCTGGTCCGGTAGGTATTGTTTCTAGAAGCGGGACCTTATGCTATGAAATTGTCGGCCATCTGACTGAAGAAAAAATTGGCACTACCACTGTAGTTGGCCTTGGCGGTGACAGGGTGGTGGGGCTGCACTTCATCGATGTTTTGCAAAAATTTGAAGCAGATGAATCTACAGAGGTTGTGGTCATGGTTGGTGAAATAGGCGGAAGTGCAGAAGAAGAAGCAGCTTCCTTTATTGCTGAAAATATTAGCAAGCCGGTTATTGCTTACCTGGCAGGCAAAAGCGCTCCTCCCGGAAAAAGGATGGGCCATGCCGGTGCAATTATTGAAAGAGGCCGAGGCACTTTTGAAAGTAAGGTGGAGGCTTTATCAGCCGCAGGAGTGAAGGTAGTTGATTTGCCAACACAAATAACAACAGCGGTTCAGGCTGCTTTAAAGTAATTCTGACCTTAAAAGATGCCGGTTAAATAATCTGAAACCGCTATCAGTTAATTATAGGAGAGGAGGGGTTGGTATATTGACTGATTATAACAACAGTGACCTACTTGGCAAAGCTAAAAAGGCCTGGGAAGATCTAGTTAGTAAAACCCTGGACAAGCATCCTGAACGTAAAGATTTTAAGCTTGATTCCGGTCATCAGTTAGAGAAGATTTACGATCCTATCACCATGGGCAGTTTTGATTATTTGAACCAGTTAAACTGGCCTGGAGAATATCCTTTTACCAGGGGCATTCAACCCACAATGTACCGAGGGAGACTTTGGACCATCCGCCAGTATGCCGGGTATGGCAGCGCCGAAGAAACCAACAAGCGGTTTCGATACCTTTTAGAACAAGGTCAAACTGGTTTAAGTGTAGCTTTCGATCTGCCGACACAGGTTGGTTATGATTCTGACCACCTCCTGGCGCGGGGCGAAGTTGGCAAAGTGGGAGTTGCTATTGACTCACTTGTGGATATGGAAATCCTCATGAATCAGATCCCTTTAGATCAGGTGAGCACTTCGATGACAATCAATGCCCCGGCAGCAGTTCTTCTAGCCATGTACCTGGCTGTGGCAGAAAAACAGGGTGTTGCACCGGATAAACTTAAGGGGACAATCCAAAACGATATCCTCAAAGAATATGTGGCACGGGGCACTTATATTTTTCCGCCTAAAGAATCGATGCGACTGGTCGTTGATATTCTTGCTTTTGCCGGTGAAAAGGTGCCCAGTTGGAATCCGATCAGTATTAGTGGTTACCATATCAGGGAAGCAGGTTCAAATGCAGTGCAGGAAGTAGCCTTTACGCTCAGTAATGCCATAGCTTACGTGGAAGCAGCTCTTAAAGCAGGCATGAAAGTTGATCAATTTGCCCCGCGACTTTCATTTTTTTTCAATGCTCACTCTAATTTTTTTGAAGAAGTAGCCAAGTTTAGAGCGGCAAGAAGGATTTGGGCCCGCTTGATGAAGGAACGGTTCGGAGCAGAAGATCCCCGTTCCATGACGCTTCGCTTTCATACCCAAACTGCAGGTTGTACGTTAACAGCTCAGCAGCCGGATGTAAATTTAATGCGGGTAGCTTTCCAGGCTTTAAGCGCAGTTTTAGGAGGCACCCAATCGCTGCATACTAATTCCAGGGATGAAGCCCTGGCTTTGCCCAGTGAGCATTCGGTTCAGCTTGCCTTGCGGACCCAGCAGGTAATTGCCCATGAAATTGGAGTTACTGATACGGTTGATCCACTCGGTGGGTCTTATTATATCGAAGAGTTGACCGATCTCTTAGAAAAACAGGTTAACTCTTATATTGAGAGCATTGATGAAATCGGCGGTGCGGTAGAGGCAATTAATAAAGGCTTTATACAGCAGGAGATTCAGGCCAGTGCTTACCAGTATCAGAAAGAAGTTGAAGAACAAAAACGAATTGTTGTTGGTGTTAATCGTTTTACTGAAGGTGAGGAAAAGCCAATAGATCTTTTAAAAATGGATCCCGCCACCAGCAGGCGCCAGTTAGAAAGGTTAAAAGAATTACGCCTGAGCAGAAACCAGGATAAGGTAGCTTCTTCATTACAAAATTTACGTAAAGCGGCGCGGGGAGAAGAAAACCTGATGCCCCATATTCTATCTGCTGTCAAAGTCTATGCTACCCTTGGTGAAATATGTGGAGCGCTAAGAGATGTTTTTGGGGAATATCAGCAACAGATCAATTTATAAATACTTGATTACTCAAAGGAAAAACTGGTATATGGATCCCCATTGTTGAAGGAGGAATAGTTTTATGGCAAGTAAGCCGGTGCGAGTGCTGGTAGGGAAAGTAGGCCTGGACGGGCACGATCGCGGAGCAAAAGTGGTTGCTCAAGCTTTGCGGGATGCGGGTATGGAAGTTATCTATACCGGATTGAGGCAGACCCCGGAGCAGATTGTGGAAACTGCTTTGCAGGAAGATGTGCAGGTTATTGGGCTTAGTATTCTATCCGGGGCGCATATGCAGTTATTGCCGCCAATTTTAGAAATGCTGCATGAACAGGAAAGCCATGATATAATTGTCATTGTTGGCGGGATTATTCCTAAAGAGGATACTCTTTATTTAAAAGAAAAAGGAATCGCTGAAGTTTTTTCTCCCGGCACGTCTACTGAAAAGATTGTTAGTTTTATTAAACAAAAAATGGGAGATAATAAATAAGGCAGGGGATAATGCTTTGTTTGAAAAAATTGATCATATTGGTATAGCAGTTAAGGATTTAAATCAGGCTATCCGTTTATACCGGGATCAACTTGGTTTAAAAATTAAAGGGATTGAGGAGGTTGATCAACAAAAAGTAAAAGTAGCTTTCATACCGGTTAAAGAGACTAATTTAGAGCTGCTAGAACCAACTGATCCTTGCGGTCCAGTGGGTAAATTCATAGCTAAAAAGGGTGAAGGTATTCATCATATCTCTTTTAACGTAAGTGACCTGGAAGGCAAATTGAAACAGCTAAAAGAAGAAGGGATTGAATTAATTGATCAAGAGCCCCGCAAAGGAGCTGGTGGTGCTAAGGTTGCTTTTTTGCACCCAAAATCTACCGGCGGGGTTTTGATAGAGCTCTGTGAGCATTAAGTATTTTTTAGAACTAAGCGTTATATATTTATTCTGCAGAAAGCGGTGATTGTAATGGATGACAAATTGAAACATCTTGAAGAAAGACGCAGCTTTACTATATCCGGTGGAGGAGAAGGGCGTGTTGATGCCCAGCACGAGAAAGGCAAGCTAACCGCCCGGGAACGACTGTTAAAGCTTTTGGATGAAGGTAGCTTTGTCGAAATAGGTACTTTCTCACAAACCGGGCTGGAAGACGCCAGTAGCCTTGATTATCCTAACCCCGGTGAAGGTGTAGTGACCGGATATGGTACGGTTGCCGGGCGTCAGATTTATGTTTATGCCCAGGATTTTACCGTAGCCGGCGGTTCATTAAGTGAAGTACATGCCAATAAAATTTGCCGGGTTCTAGACCTGGCTGCTAAAAATGGTAATCCGGTGATCGGATTAAATGATTCTGGCGGTGCCCGTATCCAGGAAGGAGTTTATGCCCTTAATGGATATGGTAATATATTTTATCGCAATACCCTTTGCTCAGGAGTCATTCCCCAAATATCTGTTATTATGGGACCTTGCGCCGGAGGTGCTGTTTATTCTCCGGCAATCACTGATTTTGTTTTCATGGTAGATAAAACCAGCAATATGTTTATTACCGGCCCGCAAGTTATTGAAGCAGTAACGGGTGAAAAAGTAACGCCTGAAGAACTGGGAGGAGCGGCAACCCATAATGAAACCAGCGGTGTTGCTCATTTCTTCGCTGAAGATGAGGAAGATTGCTTTGCCCAGATTCGCGCTCTAATTGGCTATCTGCCTTCAAATAATGTTGATGATCCGCCGGTACTTGAGAGCAAAGAACCTGAATTAAGCCAGGAAGAATTAACCACTATCATGCCTGACAACCCCAATCGCTCTTATGATGTCCGGGATGTTATTAAAAGGGTTGTTGATGGTAGCGAAATGGTGGAAGTGCATAAAGGATACGCTCCTAATGCAGTTGTAGCTTTTGCCCGATTGAATGGGCAACCTGTGGGAATCATTGCCAATCAGCCCCAGTTTAAATCCGGGTGCCTGGACGTGAATTCATCTGATAAAATTTCCCGTTTTGTCCGTTTTTGTGATGCTTTTAACCTTCCTTTAGTAACATTTGTTGATGTGCCGGGCTACTTACCGGGAGTTGAACAGGAATGGGGCGGGGTGATCCGCCACGGTGCCAAAGTTTTATATGCATATTCAGAAGCTACAGTGCCGCAGGTATCAGTAATATTACGTAAAGCATACGGCGGAGCCTATATTGCAATGAATTCCAGATCTCTGGGCGCCGATGTCTGCCTGGCCTGGCCTACAGCCGAGATCGCCGTGATGGGACCTGAAGGCGCGGTTAATATTGTTAATCGCAAAGAGCTGGAAGAGGCTGAAGATAAAGTTCAGAAAAGGCAGGAACTGGTTGATCGTTACCGGGATAAATACGCTAATCCTTATATTGCTGCAGCCCGGGGCTGGATTGATGAAGTAATCGATCCCCGCCAGACCAGGGCATATTTAATTCGCAGCCTGCAAATGGTCGGTAATAAACGAGAGCAGCGTTTGATGCGCAAACATGGTAATATCCCACTGTAAGATTTTATGGTATTTTAAAATACCCCTTGACTTTAGTAAACGGTGTGGTAAACTATTGGTTAATATTATAAGCTCTTATTTGATGATGGGGAGAGTAACCGTATTGTGAGGGTAGAAGCGAGCCGGGGTTGGTGAAAGCCCGGACCTGAAGCAAACGGTGAAGCGCACCCCGGAAATGGCAGTTGAAGCCGGCAAAAAGCCGGTGAGTAGGCTGACCCGGTTTTATACCGTTATCAAGGCCGTTTTTCGTGAAAACGGTAAAGAGGATTGGCAAATATTTGCCAGTCAATAAAGGTGGTACCGCGAGCCTCTCGTCCTTTAATGGATGAGGGGCTTTTATAATTAAGGAGGTAATAATTATGACCAGGGTTGCTATCTTGGGAGCAACCGGCTATACCGGCATAGAGCTAATCCGCCTGCTTAATAATCATCCAGAAGTGGAGCTAATATTTGCAGGTTCAGAATCTCAAGCCGGTAATGCTTTAAGTGAGATCCATCCGCAATTTCGCGGAAGAGAGGATTTAATCCTTAACCGGATGCAGGTGGAAGCAATACCGCCTGATGTAGAAATTGTATTTTGTGCCCTGCCTCATGGGCGCTCATTGCAAATTGTACCTGAGCTGCTTGCGAATAGTTTCAAAGTGATCGATTTAAGCGCTGATTTTAGGCTTAGGAAAAAGGAGCTCTATAAACAATGGTACGGCTATGATCATCCCGCTCCCACAATCTTGGGCGAAGCAATTTACGGTTTAACGGAGCTTAATAAAGAGAGGGTTGCTAAAGGACAATTAATCGCTAACCCGGGCTGTTATCCAACCAGCATTATCCTGGCTTTGGCTCCTTTAAAGGATAATAGTTTAGTTGAAGTTAACAGTATCATTGTTGATGCAAAGTCTGGTGTCTCAGGTGCGGGGAGAGTCCCAAAACAAGCCTTTCATTTTCCGGATTGCACAGAGAATTTTAAAGCATACCGGGTGGCAAGCCATCAGCATACCCCGGAGATCGAGCAAGAACTTAGCAAACTGGGGGACAGCAATACGGTTGTTACATTTACCCCGCACCTTGTACCTATGATCAGGGGTATTTTAAGCACTATTTACCTGAACCTGACATCACTGAAATCAGAGCAGGAGCTAAGGACTCTATATCTTAATTATTACAAAGAGTGCCCTTTTGTCAGGATTATGGATGAAAAAACGATGCCAGAAACTCGCTTTGTGCGAGGTAGTAATTACATTGATATCGGTTTGAAACTTGATCAGCGCACTGGACGCCTGGTTGTCATATCAGCCATTGATAACCTTGTAAAAGGGGCAGCTGGTCAGGCAGTCCAGAATATGAACATCATGCTCGGTTATAAAGAAAATACCGGTTTGGAGCAGCTGCCTTTCTAAAAGATGTTTAGAGCTCCGGACCAATTCGTTATAATGAGAATTCGTTATAAAGAGGCGGACATCTTAAAGAGCATGCATTGGAGTTAAAATTACCTTAAATCTCAGGGTAAATACCCCTGGTGAAGTGAACTCTTAAGGAGGGCTAGTCTATGAAAGACAAATGGGTTAAACTGGAAGGAAGAGGCGTTACCGTACCAGATGGCTTTAAAGCTTCTGGTATATCATGCGGCTTGAAAAACGGGAAAAAAGACCTGGCGGCAATATTTACTGAATATGAAGCTCAAACGGCGGGGGTTTTTACTCGCAACCTGGTTTGTGCTGCCCCGGTAAAACAATGCCAGGCTAACCTTACTAATCCGATCCAACTGGTTATAATTAATAGCGGTAATGCCAATGCCTGCACCGGAGATCAGGGTAGGCGTGATGCCTGGGCAATGGCTGAAAACAGTGCTTCTTACAAGGGGCACCTTGATTCTTCACAGGTCATGGTTTGTTCAACCGGTGTGATTGGCGTGCCACTGGATATGAAAAAGATCAACACCGGCCTTAAAAGGACCCTCGAATCATTAGGAGAAGGGGAGGACTTTGATAAAAATGCAGCTGAAGCAATTATGACTACGGATACAAAAATAAAACAATCGGCTTACCGTTGCATAACACCTGATGGTGATTTCCACCTGGCAGGGATGGCCAAAGGTTCGGGAATGATTTGCCCTAACATGGCAACCATGCTGGCCTTTTTAACCACTGATGTTAAAATCGATAGGTCTCTTTTGCAAGAGCTATTTACTGATGCAGTGAACCGCTCATTTAATGTTATTACCGTCGACGGAGACACCTCCACCAACGATACTGCCCTGATACTGGCTAATGGAGC
>PWMM01000179.1 GCA_003558195.1 Syntrophomonadaceae bacterium | reverse complement strand
ACTGTAACCGGACCATTAGGATTATAAATTTCAATTATTGAAATTTATAATCCTAATGGTCCGGTTACAGTTTTAGGAAAAGATCAAGAAGAGTTAGAAATAACTGCTGTAAAAGAAACCTATCGGGGTCGATCTGCTCTTGAGATGGTAGAAATATTTATTGATATAGCCGATATCCTGGTAATTGAAACTTTGCATCCCAGTGAGGTAAAAAATGTGACCGTTAATTATGAAGTGAAAGTGCCGGACGGTGTTTTAGTATCAGTCATAGACTGTTCTAACGGTGATATAAGTGTTAACCAGGTTCATGGTACCCCTAAATTGACTACATCCAACGGTGATATTAAGGTTATTGAAGTCAGGGGAGCTGTATCAGCCCGCAGCAGTAATGGAGATTTATCTGTTACTAATGTGGATGGTTTGGAACATCTACAGACTTCCAATGGCAATATTGAAGCCGAATTGACAGCATTAAACGATGATTTGGAAATAATGACCAGTAATGGTTCGATCGAGCTCTTTATAAGCCCCGATCTAGCGATGGAAGTGAAGGCAAATACTTCAAATGGAGCAATAAGTATTTCTAACCTCAGTCTTGAAACAACTCTTCAGGAACAAACAGCATTAAGCGGTACTATGAACGAGGGCGGCCCTATGTTAAATATTGCCACCTCAAATGGTTCAATCGCTTTAACCCAGTTGCAGTAGCCTAATGCCTTATAGGGGAGGGCAGCACTAATGATTGCAGATCATATTGTTGTTTTTTTCTCATTGGCCGCGGCATTAGCTTTTTTTGTTTGGGGCAGGTGGCGTTATGACCTGGTTGCTTTGCTGGCACTGCTATTTTTAACCACAGTTGGAATAGTTCCCGGTGATGAAGCTTTTTATGGATTTGGCCATCCAGCGGTGATAACCGTAGCAGCAGTTTTGATTCTAAGCCGCGCTTTAATGAATTCAGGGCTGGTTGATTTTATTGTAAGGCTAATGGGTAAGATTAACAGCCGTCAGTACCTTCAGTTTGTTGTCCTGGTAGCAGCTGTAACTATCTGTTCAGCTTTTATGAATAATATTGGGGCTCTGGCTTTATTTATGCCTATCGGTATTCGTATGTCCCGGAAGAATAACTTTTCTTCTTCTATGGTTTTGATGCCACTTGCTTTTGGTTCACTTTTAGGCGGCTTGATGACTCAGATCGGTACCCCGCCCAATATAATTATATCCCTTTTTAGAGAGGAAACAATAACTGCAAAGCCGTTCGGGATGTTTGATTTTACACCAGTAGGTTTAGGTGTTGCATTAGTTGGTATAATTTTTATTGTATCTTTCGGCTGGCGTTTAATTCCTACTCGTAAAGGTCAACCTTCTCCTGAAGATTTGTTTGAAATTGATAATTATCTAACTGAAGTATATGTTCCAAAAGGAACAAAATATGCCGGTAAAAGACTTTTCGAGCTGGGCTGTGCGACAGATGGAGATGTTATTGTTGTAGGATTGGTTCGTAACAAGAAAAAGCTGCCTTTTCTATCACCTTATCGTGTTTTTGAGGAAGAAGACCATATTATTATTAAGGCTAATGCTGAAGATCTTAAAGAATTTCTCGACGTAACCGGTTTAAAGCTGGCTGAATCAGATAAATTAAGTTCTGATGATTTAAGGTCAGAAGATATCACTGTTACCGAAGCTGTGGTTACTAACAACTCGGCCCTGGAGGGTCAAACGGCCCGATCTTTAAATCTGAGATCTATTTATGGCATTAACCTGCTTGGTATATCTAGAGAAGGGGCCAGGCTTCAATCGCGCCCCGATCGGATCCGGTTTCGGCCTGGTGATGTTTTACTGCTTCAGGGCAGATCGGATGCTTTAAAGGAAGTAATGTCTACTTTAGGTTGTTTGCCCTTGTTACAGCGAGGATTAAATTTAGGTAAGCCTCCCCGGTTGGTTTTATGTCTTGCTGTATTTTTTACTGCCTTAGGTATTACTGCAGCCGGAGTATTGCCGATCCAGGTTGCTTTTTCATTGGCTGCAGCCTTAATGGTTTTGCTTGGATTTGTAACTTTTAGAGAACTCTATGAAAGCATTGATTGGCCAGTTATTGTTTTGCTCGGAGCAATGATCCCTGTTAGTAATGCCCTGGAAACAACCGGTGGAGCCAGCCTGATCGGTGATGCTTTATATAACTTTGCCGGTGAACATGCCTCCTGGTTTACGCTGGGATTGATCATGGTATTGACTATTCTCTTATCTAATGTGGTAAACAATGCCGCAGCTGCACTATTAATGGCTCCCGTTGCCTTAAATGTGGCATCAGGGGTGGGCGCTTCAGCTGATCCCTTTCTCATGACTGTAGCTGTAGGAGCATCTTGTGCTTTTCTTACTCCTATCGGGCATCAGTCCAATACTTTGGTTATGGGCCCCGGGGGCTATCATTTTTCTGATTATTGGCGAATGGGGTTACCTCTGACGATCCTAATCGTTCTAGTTGCTATACCTTTAATTGTTTTGTTTTGGCCTACTGGCTTGTAATATTCATTTTTAAATTTGCAAATGTTATAATTAAAAACCATTGTATGACTGGGAATAATATATATTATAGTAATATAAGTGGAGCAGACCTGGCCTGCATAGTAACAAGGACAATGTCTAGCGTTTTATTCACCCGCTTGAGTTGAAGCCCGGGGGCACAAACATTACCCAAATAGTAGTTTAACATTTCTTTTTATTTTAGTATCAGTAGGCCTGCAAAGACCAGGAAAGAGTTTAGTTAGGAGTTATCTCGAATTATGAACCTGGATATAATTCAAATAACAATTATACTGGCAGCAGTAATAATATTATTTATTACTGGCTGGGTGAGAATGGATATAGTGCCACTCTTCATTCCATTTTCCCTGTTCATAACCGGCCTGGTTGATGCAAACGAGATCTTTACCGGGTTTAGTAGTTCTGCAGTAATCACGATAGCTTCTTTATTTGTTATAACTACCGGGCTTGTGCGCAGTGGAGTTGTTAAACGTGTAGCTGATAGCCTGAATCGCTTAACTGGAAAAAGTGATTTGCGTCTTATGCTCGCAGGAACAGCCCTTCCTGGTTTTATAGCAGGTTTTATAATAGTCACTGCTACGGTTTTATTTTTCATTCCTACCCTGATGAGAATGGCTTTCCAGGCCGGAGTTTCAAGATCTCGCTTGCTTTTGCCGCTGGTTACTTCCTGCCTGCTTGGAGCAAACCTGACTTTAATTGGAGCTTCGCATAATCTAGTTGTTAATAGCTTGCTTCAAGAGCAACTCGGATATGGCTTTGCTCTTTTTGAGTTTTTACCTCTTGGAGCGATTTTACTTTTAACAGGTGTTTTATATAGTGTTTTACTGGGATGGCGGTTTTTACCAGCCGTAGATCCCGCAAACGATAGACCTGATGATTATAGACCTGACCTGATCAAAACTTATGGATTAGATGACCGGCTGTGGGAAGTATGGGTCCTGGAGCAGTCTTCGGCAGTTAATAAAACAATCAGGGAATTAGGGCTCGGTGAAAGGTATGGTTTGTGTGTGGTCGCCGTGGTTCGTTCTGATCAGCAAATGCCTGCAGAGCAAACAGAGCTCAGGATAAAAAATGGAGACATTTTACTTATACTGGGTAATGAAGCTATAGTCAAAGAGTTATCTGAAAGCGAAGAGCTTTTTTTTGCAGGCCATCCTCGTGAGCAAAAGAAATTGCCGCTCAGCACAGCTGAAATGGTTGAGGTTGTAGTACCCCCACGTTCATCATATATTGGGAAAACTTTAACTGAAATTCACTTCCGTGAGAATACCGGCCTGAGCGGGATTGCCCTTTGGCGTGATGGCACCCCCTACCGGACTGATATAGGTCATATTGCTCTTCAAGAAGGAGATGGGTTGCTTTTATTTGGAGATCGGGTTAAGACAAGAAGTTTTAAACCAGGGAAAAACTTTCGTTGGCTACATGCACCACAAAGAGAAGAAGCCCCGCTGGAGCTGCGTCCATATGGCCCATATGCGATTATGATTTTACTTTTGGTTATTCTTAGTGCTGCTTTAAATTGGCTGCCCATTGCTGTTGCCTCCCTCACGGGTGCTGGTTGTATGGTGTTAATTGGCTTGTTAAAACCCAGGGAAATATATACAAGTATTGAATGGCAGGCAATTATCATGATCGGTTGTCTTTATCCCCTTGGTTTGGCATTGCAGAATAGTGGCGCTTCATCGCTATTGGCAGAGACGCTGCTTGTAGTTAGCAATAACAATCCTCTGATGGTCCTGGCTTTAGTGGCATTGGGCAGTATCATTCTTACTCAACCCATGCATAATGTTGCTGCAGCTGTCATTATGACGCCTGTGGCATTGAATGCTGCCCAGGCGCTGAGCTTAAATCCCAAAACTTTTGTTATAGCGGTAATCATTGGTTCATCGGCTGCTTTTATGATGCCTATGGGGCATCCCATGACACTTTTGGTTCAAAAACCGGGTCGATACCGGGCTATCGATTATTTAAAGTATGGATCCGGGTTGAGTTTATTAGTGTTTTTTGTGATAATAATTATTGCACCATTGTTCTGGCCTTTTTAATCTATTATTGATACCATTTTGTTCTTGCTTAAGCATTAATTTCACTAACTTCTTTCAAATTGTCACAAATCTGCCGTCACAGTACCGTAATGAAGTAATAAAGTTTCAACTACCAGGCTTAATTTTTTAAATTAGATTTTAGATGGATTGGGTTGAGTATTAAAGAAGGGAAAGTGAACCAAAATGAGAAGGTATAACTTTATAATATTATTATCCGGTTTGTTGGTAATGGTTCTTTTAATAATAAGTAGTGGTTGTACTCCCGACCCTGAAATCGTAGAAGAGGAAGAAGATAAACCTGCAGAAGAAATTGAGGAAACTGATCTTATTCAAGAAGAACCAGAGGATGATGACCTTGAGCCTGCAACCAACTATTTCTGGCCTCTTCTAAGCCATGCTCAACTAGTTCTCTCCAGTTCTGAAATTATTAGTAGTCCCAGTTTGCTAGAATCTGATCCCGGTTTTGTGGGCGAGTTTACCCGGGACAGTGAATACAAGGGTAGAATAATATGGTTGGTAGAAAAGACAGAAGTTTTTGAAGTAGAATGGGTATTATTAACTTTTGATGTAGAATACTATGCTCAACATGATTTGCAACTCATATTAAATTATGTGTTTGAGATCGAAAACCTTAAACCGAAGCCTGCCCAAGAAGGCCTTCAGGTATTTGATCTAGGCCAGGTTGAAGAAAAAGAAGGTTTCCGGGTTGAAATTGAAAGCGTTATCCTGGGGAAAGATCAGGAAGGGAGCTTCACAGTTGATCCCATTGACTTCGTAGCTCTAGATATAAGTATCACGGTTATAGACAAACCTGAATAGGGAGTTGATTCTAATTGGATGTGATAGAAGAAAAGGCTGTAAATACTATTCGTTTTCTTTCGGTTGACGCCATTGAAAAAGCCGGCTCAGGACATCCTGGGTTACCGATGGGTGGAGCAACCCTGGGCTATACTTTATGGACTCAATTTCTCAAGCATTGCCCAGATACCCCTGGGTGGATTGACCGGGATCGCTTTGTTCTTTCTGCCGGGCATGGATCAATGCTCCTTTATGCCCTGCTCAATCTATTCGGTTATGATTTGCCCCTGGAAGATATAAAGAATTTTAGACAGTGGGGTAGTATGTCCCCCGGTCATCCAGAATATAGCCATACTGTGGGAGTTGAAACTACGACCGGGCCTCTTGGTCAGGGTTTTGCTAATGCTGTCGGCATGGCCATTGCTGAAAGACGCCTGGCTGCTGAATTTAACCGGGGAGGATATCCTTTAATTGATCATTATACCTATATCTATGCCGGTGATGGTTGTATGATGGAAGGGATTTCTTCAGAAGCGGCTTCGCTGGCCGGCCATTTGAAGTTAGGCAAATTAGTTTGCCTCTATGATGATAATAAAATCACCATTGATGGTAGTACCGAGCTAACTTTTACTGAGGATGTGGGAAAGCGTTTTGAAGCATATGGCTGGCAGGTATTAAAGATTAAAGAAGGAAATCATGTCGAGATGATTGCCGAAGCTATTGCAGAAGCCAGGCAAGAAAAAAATCGCCCCAGCCTGATTATGGTTCGAACAGAGATTGGTTATGGCTCTCCAGGCAAACAAGGAACCGCCGGTGCTCATGGTGCGCCCCTGGGCAGTGATGAAGCCATTAAAACCAAGAAGAATCTTAACTGGCCTCTTGATCCAGCTTTTTATATTCCAAAGGATGTTCATGAGCATTTCTCCGGTTTCAGGCAGACGCTTTTAGCAAAAAAGAAAGAATGGGATCGTTTATTTGAAGATTACTGCCGAGAGTATCCTGATTTAGCTGATCAATTAAATGATTGGTTTACTCATAAAATACCCGGAGATTTAATAAAAGATCAAAGGTTATGGAATTTTGATGATAAACCCTTGGCTACCCGGGAGGCCTCAGGCCAGGTTATGCAAGTTTTAGCTGAATACTTGCCTAATATGATCGGCGGTTCTGCTGATCTAAACTCGTCCACGAAGACCGCTTTGAGAGATTATGGGGAATTTCAAGCGGACAATCCATCTGGTAATAATATCCATTTTGGTGTTCGAGAACATGCCATGGCAGCCATATTATCGGGTTTGTTTTTGCATGGCGGTCTGCGCCCCTTTGGATCAACCTTCCTCGTTTTTTTCGACTATATGAAACCTTCGGTACGATTGGCAGCCATGATGGAGTTACCGGTGGTTTATGTATATACGCATGACAGTCTGGCTGTTGGGGAAGATGGTCCTACTCATCAGCCTGTAGAGCAGCTATCAAATTTACGTTCTATTCCTAATATGCATGTTTTAAGACCGGCTGATGGAAAAGAAACGGCGGCAGCTTGGGTGCATGCCTTGCAACGCCGAGGCGGCCCTACAGCACTTGTTCTTTCCAGGCAAAAACTGCCCCAGCTGCAAGGAACCGGAGAAAAAGCCCTCAAGGGAGCCTATATAGTTCACCAGGAGCAAAGCGAAAATCCTGAACTGATTATGATTGCCAGCGGTTCAGAGCTACACCTGGCTCTCAAAGCGGCACTAGAACTTGAAAAAAGAGGTCATGGTGTACGAGTAGTCAGCATGGTTAGCCGGGAACTATTCCTGGGGCAAGATGAAAAGTATAAGGAACAAGTTATACCTTCTGGCTCTGAACGCAGGTTGATCATCGAAGCGGCTCTCCCGCTTGGTTGGGATAGTTTGCCTGGCCCCAAGGGTGAGATAATTGGTACTGATAGTTTCGGGGCTTCTGCTCCCGGTCCGGTAGTAATGGAGAAGAAAGGCTTTTCAGTAGAAAATATTATAAAGAGGGCTGAGGCTCAACTTAAATAGATTTTGAGCAGTAAAGGCCCGGTCTATAAAGTATTCTATCAGGGAGGATATTTGATTGAGAAAGAAAAGAAAGAAACACAAAGTAGTTTTTGCTTTGATGTTTATCGCTCTGCTATTTATGGGAGCTGTCTACTTATGGTTGAAAGTACCGGAATTAATGAGCTCTTATTTTGATCTGGCAGCAATAGGAGAAGAAAATGATTCAGAGGCTCTCCCTGAAGGTATTATTGAAGATGAAGCCAAAGAAATTCAGGAAGTGAACGATCCCTTTGCAGAAGTAGAAAAAGAGGAAACTCCAGATGAAGATCTAAGTGAGCCGAAAGAATTGAATGGACAGGAAAGTAATAATAACCAGACATTAGAGCCATCTGAAAGTGGAATAACCGGGCATAATAATGATCTTAAAGTCATTGCGGACGGAGATTATTACCTGGCCCTGGT
>PWMM01000263.1 GCA_003558195.1 Syntrophomonadaceae bacterium | reverse complement strand
TAATCAGGCCTCCTTATCCTGCTTCTTGTTAAGGCAAATCCTTACATGAATCCTTTAAACCGCTGCTTTACCACGGCCGAATACACATAATTAATCATAGTTACATAATCAAAAACCGGCAGGCCTGTAGCCTGCTGAAGCGCTGCTGAGTAAGGCGGCAACACGCTGCACTCCAGAAGTAAAGCCCTAACTTCAGGTACATCTTTTATGAGCTGCCGGGCTGAAGATAGCACTTCCTCTTCCACTGCATTACTATCCAAAGTACCCTTTTCTTCAATAAAAGCTGCCCTGAAATGAGGGCGTTCCTCCAAGCCGCGTATCGCTATTCTTTCGGGCAGGTAAGCCCCGCAGGGTTTTAAAACTGTGCTATCCAAGGCTGCAGCGTTGGCTGTGATAATGCCAATTTTTGCTTTTTCAGCCAGCAGGTTATTGATAAAGGCAACCTGCAGGAGGCTGGACATGAAAACCGGGAGATTTAAAACACCGCTTAAGTGCTTCTGGTATATGGCCATGAATCCGCAATCGCCGCTAATAGCCCTGACTCCATTTGCTTTCAAATCCAAAGCCGCTTCAATTACACTATCGACCAGGCTTAAGTCATGGTTAAAGATGCGCTCTACGGTCAGCCCCGGCACTTTTTTAAACCGCACCGGGAAATTGTAGGTAGTTGCATTGGCCACATCACCCGGTATAAAAGGGGCCGGGCTCTCCAGGAGTAGTATTCCGATCGCTTCACCGTAACTGTACTGACCCGGCCTGGCCTGGTAGAGCATGGCTCAAACCTCCTCTTTATATTAGGTTTGCCAGAGTTAACCTGCCTTTACTTTCTTAGAGCAGGGCAGTATCCGGCAAAAACAGCGCTATCTGCGGAAAGGCGACCAAAAGTATTGTTACCAGGATCAGGATAATGATAAAAGGCGGCGTATGGCCGATCACTTCCAGGTACGGCCGCCTGAATATCAGCTGGGCTGTGAAAATGTCGCAGCCAAAGGGCGGTGTGGCTGAACCGATAGCCGCCTGCAGGGTTACGAGAACCCCGAGCAGGATCGGATCAACCCCGGCCTGGATCACGTACGGCGCAAAGATCGGACTCAACACGTAAATAGCCACGATGGGATCGACAAACATGCAGGCCACAAAATAGGAGACCACAATGATCAGGATTACGGTAACATAAGTGGGGTCGGTGCCGAATAAGGGGCCCAGAACCTGCTGTGGAATCCTTAAGAAACTGAGCATCCAGGACAATGCCTGCCCGGCGCCGACCAGGATAAACACCACCCCGGTGATCACACCGGTTTGAAGGAAACTGTCCACCAGGCTGCTGGTGGTCAGGTGCCTGTAAACGGCGAGTTCTAAAAACAGGGCATAAGCCACGGCTGCAGCAGCGGCTTCAGTGGGGCTTAGTATACCAAGGTAAATACCACCAACGATAATAGCGGGAAACCCCATAACAGGCAAACCTTCTTTGATGGCGGTAGCTCTCTCGCTCCAACTTGCCTTCGGTAGCTGTCCTAAATTCTTATGTTTGGAATAGAAAAAGCTGTATATGGAAAACAGGATAAAAATTAAGATACCAGGGCCAATACCAGCCAGGAACAATTTTCCAATGGAGGTTCCGGTAACCACCCCGTAAACAATAAAACCGATACTGGGAGGGATTAAGAAAGCGATATCACTGGAATTGATAATCAGACCCAGGGTAAAAGAACTGGGGTAACCGGCCTGCAAAAGCATGGGCCGCATGGTCCCCCCGATGGCGGCCACCGTGGCCTGGGTGGAACCCGACACCGCTCCGAAAAGGGTGCAGCTGGCGTTGGTGGTAATGGGCAGACCCCCGGGGATGTGTCCCACAAAAGACTTGACCATGTTGATCAGTTTTTCCGCCGCCTTGCCGGAGGTAATAATGCTTGCACCCAGGATAAACATGGGAACAGCCACCAGGGCCGGCGGTTTAATCCCGGTCAGGACCTGCTGGACCAGGACATTCATATTGAAACCGGGCATGTAAATCCAGAAATATAGAATTAAAGAGCCTAGGAGGACAACCATAAAAGGAAAACCTAATAAGAGCTTAGTTAACATACTTGCTCCTAAAAATAGCACCTATATCTCACCACCTTTCTTAATAAATATTTTATCCTTCGGCTTCATACTCACTCTGCTGCTCAGGTGAGAGCCAGACATCTTTTTCAACAATGTTTTTGATAATGGTGCGGATATACTGAATACCGGCCGAGGCAAACCCAATCACCACGATTACCACGGTCATCCAGTACGGGATCCGCAAAGAAGGGGTGACCTGCATGGTCATACGGGCGGTAGCCACGTACTCGTAAGCATAATATGCCATTAAAAACATCACGATAGCACTATAGGAGGCAATTATAAGCAAAAATACCTTCTGCACCCTGGGTGGCATGGCATCAAAAATAGCGCCCATGCGGATGTGCCTGGCTTTACGCACTGCGTAACTGACACCGACAAAGGTGATGAATATTACCAGGATCATGGAAACTTCTTCGGCATAGTAGATACTGCGGAAAAAATTACGGGCAATGACGTTGGCGATCAAAAGAGCTGCCAAAAGAAAAACTCCCACGCTCAAAACCGTTACTTCAAAATAATCAACTAATTTACCTACTATTTTTAAAAAACCGCTCATCTCGATAACCTCACTTTTAAAAAGCCCTGAAGCGCATTGTACGCTTCAGGGCCTGCTTCAGGTTATTTATCGTTTATTCAATACCAAGCTCCACTTTAGCCTGCTCAATATCGCTAACCAGGGCATCATAGATTGCCTGTGCATTGGGGCCACCATGCTCGAAGAACTTTTCATGGGCAGCCATTGCGGCTTCCCTGAATTCATCCTGATCTTCACCGGTCACTTCGATTATTTCAATTTCAGGACGCTCATCCAGCATTGCCTGCAGGTCGGTTTCATGCCGCTCATTAATCCAGTCTGCAGCCGGGAGAATAGCATCGGCCCACCAATCACGGTGTTCCTGCTGCACTTCTTCGGGCAGGGAGTCAAAGAAGACCATGTTGATAGTCGGAATGCCGACAAACACCTCGGCATAAATCTGGGTAAAGTAATCCTGTACTTCGTAGAAGTTCATGCTCCTAATAGCAAAAAGCGGGTTGACCTGGCCGTCTATCAGGCCGGTCTGCAGGCCGCTGTAGACTTCCCCAAACGCCATCGGGGTCGGTGATGCGCCAAGGCCTAAGTACTGATCGTTAAGCATATCAGAAGGCATAATGCGCACATCGAAGCCCTGCATATCATCTATGGTCCTGACTGGATCATTTGATGTAATCCACTGCCAACCTTCAAACATGATGCTCAAGGGCACCAGGCCTTCACGGCGGTAACTTTCTTCTAAAATTACCATGGTCTCGCCGTTTCGGACCACCCAGTCCTTTACTTCCCAGGGCCGTTCTTCCGGCCAGAGATAATGCAGGCCGAAAACAGTCGCCTCTGGCACAAAAGCACCGATCCAGGCAAAGTCGGAGAACACGTACTCCACTACACCCAGCTGGGCCAGCTCGTTAATGTCCCGGGCATCACCCAGGGTCCCGTAAGGATAAACATCGAGCTGGAACATGCCGTCAGACCAGTCATACATGTGTTCAGAGAAGTTTTCCGCCCATACGGTCATGAAATCGCCTTCGATTTCTTCAGAAGCCAGCCTGGCTTCAATGACCTGGTCAAGGACAGGCTCATCTACTTCCACTTCCTCATCCACTTCTTCCTCCGGCTCTTCTTCGACCGGATCCTCTTCTACCGGCTCTTCCACCGGTGCTTCTTCGGCACAGCCGGATACCAGTACCATCCCCAAAGCCAACACTGTCACCAAAATCAACATTAACCATAATTTATTCTTAACAAACATCTACATACCCCCTAAAAATAAGATAAAAACTCTAACATCATCACATGTAAACCAGGTTATTTTATTATTTCACCCCTCCTTTCTGAAAAAATTTCAGAGCAAAACTGATTAGCATTTCCACTCCCAGCGACAAACTGTCCTCATCGATATTAAAGCGTGGATTATGATGCGGGTAGTCGCTCTTTTTCTCTTTATTACCGGTACCGATAAAAACAAATACCCCCGGCACCCGCGCGGTAAATTCGGAAAAATCCTCGCTGGCCATACAGACCAGGTCTGAAACAAGCCCGGTTACACTAACCATTTCACCGGCAACCTCAGAAGCCAGGTGGGACAGATCTTGATCATTAATTAACGGGATATTTTCCCTGTAATATTCAAAACAACAACCGCAACCATGCACAGCGCACACATTTTCCGCAAGGTTTTTTAAACGCTCGATCGGATTTTCTTCTTCATAATCGGGGTAAAGAGTGCGAACTGAACCCTCAAGGGTAACCTTGTCCGGTATGATATTGGCTTTACTGCCCCCGGAGATGCGACCGAACATAATGGCTGTTGGTTTTAAAAGACTGATATCACGGGTTTGAATACGCTGGGCCGTTTTTATGATATCTGCCGCTGCAATTAAAGGATCAACCGCAGTTTCAGGATAAGCGGTATGACCTCCCTTTCCCCGGATAGTGATCTTAAAAATATCAAGGCCGCCCATCACAGCTCCTGCATTAATCCCCACTTTCCCGGTTTTTAGGGGAGACCAGAGATGCAGACCCATGGCTGCATCTATCGGGGGGTTATCTAAAACCCCGGCTTTAATCATGGCCAGGGCACCGGCTTCTTCCTCGTTGGGCTGGAAGACCAGTTTAACACTACCTTCCAGTTCACCGCGCCAGTCATTAAGAATTCTGGCTGCACCCAGCAGCATGGCCATGTGGGCATCGTGGCCGCAGGCATGCATCACGCCAGGACAGGTCGAGCAATAATCCAAGTTATTGACTTCTTCCACCGGGAGGGCATCCATGTCAGCGCGCAGCATTAAAAGCGGCTTAGCGCTCTTGCCTTCGATTATGGCCGTCACACCGGTTTTAGCCACCCTTTCTGTTTCCAGGCCCAGGGCTTGCAAGTACTCTTCAATTTTTTCAGCAGTCCGGTATTCTTCAAAGCCCAGTTCCGGGTTAGCATGGAAATCTCTTCGCATGGCAATAACTTCATCAATTATTTTTTTTACAGCCTGCCTGGGATTTGCCATTTGACTGAACTCTTTTCTTAAGCTTTTTGATGGTTGAAAGCGCGGTCCATAAATTTCTAAACTTTTCTGATGGCATTAACTATTCGGTAAAAAGATTTCAGATCCTGCCAAAATCCCAAAAAAATTTCTAAATAAAATACTTAGTTCTTATATATAGAATTATTTGGGGCAAAAAAAATATGCTTTAGCGGATAAAGCTATTTTTATAAAATTATATGTACAATTTTTATGAGCCCTTAAAAGCCTGGTATAGTGGGCTTACTGCATGCCGTTAGATGATCCGAAGTATGCTGAAATAGAATTGCAGGCTTTTTTTAACCCGGCATAACAATTTTTAATTTTATGCTGGTCCATTCTGAAGGTAGGGCCGCTGATACTCATGGCCGCAATTATTTCATGACTGAAGTTATAGACCGGCATGGCGATACAGGTCAAGCCAATGGATAGCTCTTCCTCGTCCATGGCATAACCCTGTTCACGAACTTCTTCTAAATGATTTTTTAACTCTGCCAGGCTGGTAATGGTATTGGGGGTATACTGTTCCAGCGATTTGCCGGAGAATAGTTTGTCGAGCTCCCCATCTTCAAGTTCAGAGATCAGGGCTTTACCAAGACCCGTAGCATGAACAGGTTCCTGCTCTCCCAGGTACGGACCGGTTTTAAACAGCACTTTTTGGGGATCCGCTTTGGCCACGATGGCCACTTTATCATAGACCCTGACACCCAGGTTAACCGTTTCTTCATAGCGATCACAGAGATCCCAGAGTACTTTCAATTCCACGTTAGTCAAATTGCGTTGCCGGGGGATGACGCTACCCACTTCAAAAAACTTCCAGCCCAAACGATATTTTTTACTGTCACTGCCCTGTTCAACATAGCCGTAAGCGGCCAGCGTATTTAAAATCCGGTGCACTGTACTTTTGCCCATATTAAGCTTTTGACTTATATCTTTGATCCTGATCCCGCTAGAAGGCCCATCTTTCATAAGGTTGACAATCTGCAGGGCTTTTTCAAGGGTTTGCACCGGGTACTTATTAAAGTTATTGCTCGGATTCAATGGTTACCTCCACTCCCTTACTGACATCTATGTTCGGTTAAAGGGCCAGAGCGCTATACTTTCTGAACCCTATTATAACCCGGCCAGGCTTAAAATGTATACCGACCTGCTGCCATCTTAACCCTGAAAACACCAAATACGGCTTTCTTAAGCTTAACCGGCAAGGCCGGGGTTAGGCTTTAACATGATTTAAAAATCAAGCCTTGTTTGAATGCCCTGATCAAACCTGAAATATTCAAGGTCAAGTTTTTCTGCTTCCATACCCTGCACGTAATGATCGTCGAAATAGCGGGCGCTGTAGAAGTCTGGAGCTGTTTCTTCAACTGAACGGACAAAAGGCAATTTTAGATCTTGCTCCTGCCTGGTCATGACCGGAAAACCAAAATAATTATTCAGGTATTTCAAGCGGCCCTGCTTTTTACTATATTCCCGGATAAAATCCAGGTGGCTAGTAATCCGGCCCAGGTTGTAGCTGTTTAAAAGATCAGAGTCCTCAAAAAGCCTGTCTTTAATTAAACCTGAAAAAGTAGAGTCAAGCTCAACAGCAATACTGTTCCTGCCTGCTGACAGCGCAGCGAAGGTTGTTGAACCCGTTCCCGCAAAGGGGTCCAGCACCGTATCTTCCAGCAGCGAATACATGTTGATCAGGCGCAGGGGCAGTTCCAGGGGAAAAGCGCCGCTTCTTTTTCTAAGCTGCTGGTCAGGCAAGCCCTGCCTGGTTCCCTTAAAATCCCATAGATCAGAAAACCAGGTATTTCTTTCTTCCCAAAAATAGCTGCTTTGCCTCCGCTGGTGCTTATCTGCTGCCGTTTGAAAAACCCTTTTGGAACCTTTACGGAAAATGAGGATATATTCATGTTCCAGGGTAACGTAAGCCCCGGCCGGCAGCATTCCTGAGCCCATAAATTTATTGGGGGCATTGGTCTGTTTACGCCACAGGATCAGGGGCAGCACATCAAAGCCAAGCTCCAAAAAACACTTAATAATCCGGGCATGGTTGGCATAAAGGCGGAAGCGGCCGTCAAACGTCCGGGTGGCGTCACCAATATTGATACAGGCATAAGCGCCGTTTTTCATAACCCGGGCCACTTCCTGCCAGATCTGATCGAGCAGTGCATGCATCGCTTCAAAAGCGTTTAAGTATTCACCCCGCTCAATAAAAAGGGCGATACCCGGGTCCACTTCGCAAAACTGCCGGTCCCACATTTCAATCATCGGGTAGGGTGGAGAAGTTACCACCAGGTCTATACTGGCTTCTTCCAAAAAATCAAGCTTCCGGGCATCTTTAAAAATCAAGCGGTGTGTGGTCTGCAATAACTGCTCTCCTTTTACCATTCTTATCAAAAAGGGAATTTTGTTCCGGTTTGTGATCTGGCAAAGCAATCATTTAGATGGGCAAGCCAGTTTTTTAAAACATTGCTCCTTAAGAGCAAAATCTGCAATCACAAGTCTTATCAGCGCCCAGGGGATAAAAGCTGTTGCTAAAATCAACTAAATTTTTTAAGGGAAAGGCTTAATCTTGCTTAATTACCGAAACCTTACTCCGGTCTGCATCAGCTTCATCAACCTCACCCCTGAAACCCTCAATTGAAGCCCTGTACTGAAGGTTCGTCTCCCCTACTTTAACAATATAGTCTTCAGGGTTAGCCACATCAAGCATGACAATAGCCAGCTTTTTCCCGGGAGAAATGCCATCTTCAATAATGATTTTTTTAATC
>PWMM01000320.1 GCA_003558195.1 Syntrophomonadaceae bacterium | reverse complement strand
GCTCATCTTTATCAGAATCAAAATCGTGAAGCTTCCAGTCAAGTGGAAACTGCTGGACCAGTTCAAGCAGGGCAGGCTTTAAAAAAGGAACCCGGCAATCAAGACCATGAGCAGAATTCATTCGGTCTACCCTCTGCAGTCCTGTTCGGCTTAAGTTGTCAATAAAACTCTGCATTTCAGCAGTGATTTCAGCTTCAGAATCAAGAGTTTTAAGGTAACTGTATCCGGCGAATATTTCATCTGAGCCTTCACCGGTCAGCATTACTTTACGGCCATCTTGCGCTGCAAAGCGAGCGGCAATATAATTGGGAATTGATGAGCGGACATAAGCACAATCAAATGATTCCAGGTGATATATAACCGAAGGTAAAACTTCGAGCATATCATCTAGACTGTAAGTATATACATGTGGTTTAGAGCCTATTCGTTCAGCCACAATAGCTGCATATTTTACATCCTGGCTTCCTTCTACTCCAACCGTATAAGTATTGATCGGCTTAGAAGCCATTTCAGCGGCTAAAGCAGCCACTACACTGCTATCCAGCCCACCGCTTAAATATACACCAAGCTCATTAATGTCAACATCATTAATCCGCTCTTCTACGGCTAACCACAGCAGGTGGCGCATTTTTTGTTCGGCTTCTTCCAGAGAAAGATTATTATCTTTGAACACTTTTGGCAGGCTGTAATAACGGATCCAGCCTTTGCCTTTTTCATAATAGCTTCCTGGGGGGGCTTCCTTGACCGGGCTGCCCAGATCCACAAGAGCTTTTATTTCCGGGGCAATATAGAGGGTCTTATCCTTAATTGTATAGTATAACGGTTTAACTCCAAAAGGATCCCTTGCCACCAAGCAACTTCCATCATCTCTTAAATAGGCAAGGGCAAATTCGCCTTCTATAGTATCAAAACAGGAAAGGCCTTCTTTTTTTAAAAGATCCGTAAATATGCTTTCTGCTTTACTTCCCTGGAGAGCAGCACCCTGGCTTTCAGAAAAAACGATATATCCATCGAGGGCTGTCGAAGATTTTTCATCATATTTAAGAGAAACATTGTTTAAAACAGCCATACTCTGGCATTCTTCATCACAATTCTTTTCTCTGCAAACTCCTCGAAATTTTACTTTCTCAACTAAAGGGTCTAAGTTTGCCGTATTGCCCTTTTCTCCAATTACGGCAACCAGTCCGGGCATGATAAATCAACTCCTGCAAAATATTTGTCTTCTACTGTTGTAGAAGACTTGCATATAGTATAGCATATCAGGGTACGAATGTAAAAAAATGCCTTGAATTCAGGCGTTTTGGTCTTTTTTGTAGTAGAGAGCTCCCACCGGACAGGCATCAACACAGAGTTTACATTCAGTGCAGATAGAATCGGCCAGGGGTAAATCATTAAAAGTAGTCACGACCCGATCTATACCGCGATTGGTAAAACCGATTGCACCAACTTCGGCTTCGAACCGGTCAGCCCAGGTGCACTGGCCGCAGAGGACACAGCGGCTGCGGTCAAATGCAAATTCAGCCGGACTATCATCAAGCTTAAACTCTCTTTTAAGCGGGTTAAAGCGATGGTGTTTTAGTTTTAGCCCTCTTTTTTTGGCTATAACCTGGAGGGAGCAATTTTTATTAGCCGGACACTCCCGGCATTTGAGATTATGATCGGATAAAAGCAGTTCAAAACCGGTTTTTACAAGGCGATCCACACGAGAACTCCTGGTTGCCACCACCATTCCCTCTTCAACTTCCCTGGTACAGGCCGTAACCGGCTGGTTATGGCCTTCTATTTCAACGAAACAAAGGCGGCAGGAAGCATTGGGTCTTTTCTCTTCTTTAATAGCGCAAAGATGGGGAATATAAATATCATTATCCAGAGCCACCCAGAGCAGTTTTTCCCCCCGGCGGGCTTTTACTTCCCGGTCATCGATGATCATGGTTATATAGTCGCTCATTTTGCTTTACGCTCCTTTTCACCCGGCAATACAGGGGGAGAAAGCCTAAGTACTGCATCGTATTCAGTAGGACAGGCCTTGCGGCAGTTGTCGCATTTTACACATTTTTCCTGATCAATGGCTTTTAAGCCGTCATCTCTGGTATAAATGGCTTCTGTGGGACAGCTTCCAACACAGACATTACACAGTTTGCTGCATTTAGCAGGCTTTATGTAATACAGGATCAAATCGCGGCAGACCAGGGCAGGGCAGCGTCCTTCTTCAACATGAGCCTTGTACTCGTCATAAAAGTATCTCAGGGTAGTTAAAACAGGATTAGGAGCCGTCCGGCCCAGGTTGCACAGGGAACCGTCCCGAACATCTTCACTGAGCTCTTTTAAATGCTCGAGGGTTTCGAGATCACCTTCACCCCTGGTTATATCCGTAAGAATATCTAGCATGTGTTTTGTTCCAAGGCGACAAAAAGTGCACTTGCCACAGGATTCATTTTGAGTGAATTCCAGGAAAAAGCGAGCTACTGCAACCATGCAGTCTTCCTGATCCATAACCACCAGTCCACCAGAACCCATAATCGCCCCGGCTTCATGGAGAGAATCAAAATCAATGGGGACATCAAGCGCGGACTCAGGCAGACACCCTCCTGACGGGCCTCCAATCTGCACAGCCTTGAACTGACTGCCTTCCGGCAAACCATCGCCCACTTCTTCAATCAACTGGCGTAAAGTGGTGCCCATCGGGACCTCCACCAAACCGGTATTATTTATCTTGCCGACGAGTGAAAATACCGCAGTCCCAGGACTTTCCGGGGTTCCAATACTTTTGAACCACTCAGCGCCCTTGTTTATAATTAAAGGCACATAGGCAAAAGTTTTTACATTATTAAGCACTGTCGGCTTGCCGCGAAATCCCTGTTGCACCAGGCGGGGTGGCCTGCTTTCGGGCATTCCCGTTCGGCCTTCCATGGAATTAACCAGGGCTGTAGCCTCACCGCAAATGAAGGCTCCCGATCCCTGGAAAACTTCCAGGTCAAATGAAAAATTTGTACCCAGGATTGATGAACCAAGAAAACCCTTTGTCCTTGCCTGTTCGATCGCTTTACGGACATGCTCTACCGCCCGGGGATACTCAGCCCGGATGTATAGGTAACCCTGCTTTGCCCCAACAGCATATGCGCATAAGATCATGCCTTCTAAGACCAGGTGAGGGTCTGATTCCAAGACACTGCGATCCATGAAAGCTCCCGGATCGCCTTCATCACCATTGCAAATAACATATATTTCATCTTTGCCATTATTCAAGCAAGCTTCCCATTTCTTGCCTGCCGGAAATCCTGCTCCGCCGCGCCCCCTTAAATTGGCCTCTTTTACTTCTTCAAGGACCAGTTTCGGATCTTCTGACAGCGCTTTGGCCAAGGCTGAATATCCATCCCGGGCAACGTAGCTTTCAATTTTGCTAAAATCTGCATACCCGCAGTGCTCCAGGATCAACTTTTCCTCATAAACACCCCGGGGAAAATCTTCGAAAGTGGGAAATTCATCATTTCGCTCCAGGGCAGCCATGGCGTATTCATAGGAAGGATCATCTCCAGCCAGAAAATCTTCGACCAGCCGGTGGACCAATCCATCGTCTAGATTACCATAACAAACCGGTGGAAATCCGGGCTTGGCAATTATAGCGAGGGGTTCCGCATAACAATGGCCGATGCATCCAACCTCTATAACTTCGGCATCGAGACCTTTATCATCAATCTCCCTTGCAAAATCTTCCTTGACCTGCATTGCCCCTGCAGCTACTCCACAGGTAGCAGTCCCCACCATGATGAGGGGCTTTTCCTGGCGGGACTCAACCCGTAACCGGGCTTCTCTCTTAATGTTTTCATAGATTGATTGGGGATCAGATTTACTCATCTTCAGCACCTACTTTCGGCCCTGATTTTTCTATAGCATTATCTTCCCTGTCTTCTTCCAGGGCCAGCATAATCCCATCAACCCTGGTAGGGGTTACTTTACCTTCTACTTCATCGTCAATAACCGCAACTGGAGCCAGGGTACAACAGCCGACACAGGCAACACGATCGAGGCTGTAATGCCTGTCCAGGCTAGTTTCTCCCTCATTAATCCCCATTCGGCGCTCGAATGATTCGAGGGTTATATCACCACCGGTCATGTAACAGGCGGTTCCCATGCAAACTTTGATTTCATGTTTACCTGGAGGATTAAGCCGAAATTGATTATAAAAAGTGACCAGGCTGAAGATATCAACAGCTGGGACCTTTAACCCTTCGGCAATTTTATCCATAGCTAATGCCGGCAGGTACCCCAGTTTTTTTTGAACCTGCTGTAAAATGGGAATCAGGTTTTCATGGGTTTTTGAATTTTCACCGAGGACTTCCTTAACACAGGCAAGTATTTCTTCCTTCTCGCCTTTTAGTAGCTGCAAAAATTACATCTCCTGTCATCTTAATTTTATATTATAAAGGCGGGTGCCCGGCTATTGGGCCGGGCTGTTCCCACCTAACGATTATAACACTTTTTTTTTATCCATGCAGGCACTAACATTTAACCCGGCATATCAACTCTTCATTATAGCCGGTAATAATTCTCATATAGCCACATAGCATCTGATTTACTTCCTCATCTCCTGTATCCACCAGCAATCTCTCATATTCCAGGGAAAATATCTTTTCCCTGGTAGCCACCACCATAATGTTCTCCTTACCTGCTTTTTTGATCACCTCTGCACTGATCTGCTGGTTGCCCCGGCCAAAAATATAACCTTGACCCCCAATAACAGTAACTACTATTTTTACTCTTTCCCCTTCAATTAAATCAAGAATTTGTTTTTCATTAACATCTGCGGCTATAAGCCGGCCATTTTTTACTAGATCCACACCGAGCAGGGTATTATCCAGGCCCAGTTTTTTCATGATTGGCCCGATGGTCGAACCGGGGCCAATTATAAAGACAGTATCTTCTTCCATTTTCTCTACAACGTTTTCGGCTATAGCATCCAGCACAGCCTCTTCTGTTTCTGCCCCTCCAATTTTCAAATGCTGCATCAGTTCACCTGAACAGGGGACCTGCAGGTAACCGTAAAGGCGCGCAGACAGGCGCCCCTCCCTGAAAGCATCTTCATCGATATCCATAACCTCTGACCTTCGAACAGGCAGCCCGGCTTCTTGTAAAAATTGTAATGCCATCTCACCGGCATTACGGGGGCTGGTGGCATAAACCGCTGAGTGTATTTTTACGCCTGCGGGAACGCCGAGGGCAGGCAATGATGAATTATCGCCAATGGCATTAAAGATATTTCGTGCTGTACCATCCCCACCGGTAAAAAGGAGAAGATCAACGCCTATCTCGGCCATTATTTTTGCTGCTTTTTCAGTATCTTTTGCCGTTGTCGGCTCGCTAATATCACTTATCAGTTCAGGATCAAAACCACAGCGACGTGCTGTATTTTCACCCATTTCACCAGGACAGGTTACCATTTTTAGATCGTCCTTAATAATCAAAAGGGGCTGCAAGGCTAATGCTGCCTTTGATTCTGCCTCCGGACGGGCTCCCATTGCTTTCGCCTTTTCCAATACTTCGAAGCCATCTGTCCCTTTGAGGCCAACTTTCCCACCCATGCCAGCAACCGGGTTGACGATCAGACCAACTTTTTTCATCGTCGTCCGAAATGAAGCGGTGCTTTATTAATAGCCATCGCTGCCTCCCAAACTGATTCCGACAGGGTGGGATGAGGGTGGATCAGTTCGGCAAGCTCAGATGCACTAGTTCCTTTGGATACAGCCAGGGTTCCTTCCTGGATCAGGTCCGAAGCATGAGGGCCTAGGATATGAACACCGACAACTTTTTGTTCTTTTCCTGCGGTTATAATCTTAACCGCACCTTCAACTTCTCCCTGGGTTGCCGCTTTACCGCAGGCAGAAAAGGGAAACTTGCCAACCTGTAAGTTTTCCAAACCCTTTTCCTTGGCTTCTTCTTCACTCATACCTACACAGGCCAGTTCAGGATCGGTAAACAGGCAACCGGGAACGAAAGATCCGTCGAAATGAGAATCAAAACCGGCTATGTTCTCTGCAGCAACCAAGCCCTGGTGATATGCTACATGGGCCAGGAAATAACCCGGAGCGGTAACATCTCCTGCCGCATATATCCCTGGAGCAGTGGTTTGCATACGACTGTTCACCTTAATACCGCTAGAGTCGTATTCTACTCCCAGGGTTTCTAAGTCCTGCCCGCCAAAAGAGGCTTTACGACCAACTGAGAGCAGAACTTTTTCAGCTTCGATTGTTTCTTCCCCTTTCTTGCCTCTTACAGTTATTATTAATCCATCTTTTGTTTCTTCGACCTTTTCAACAGGTGAGTTCATCATAATTTGCAAACCACTCCGGCGTAAATAGGTGGAAAGGCGGCGGACCATTTCTAAGTCCATGCGGCGCAAAAACCTTTCACTGCGGTGTACAATAGTAACTTTTACACCCAGTCCCATGAAAATAGAAGCCATTTCCAGGGCGATAACACCCCCACCAATTACAGCCATAGTTTTTGGCAGTTCCTCCAGGGCAAGGGCTTCCCAGGAAGTTATAACTCCGGGCAAATCCAACCCCGGCGTGGGCGGGAATATTTCCTCACTGCCGGTAGCAAGGATAATGTTATCTGTTTCCAGGACAACATCTTCACCATTATTTGTGGTTACGACTACTTTATTCGAATTTAATACTTTTGCTGTCCCCAAAAATAAATCAACCTGGCTATTTTTCAGCAATTCGGCTATATGCCCGGTCAGCTCCCCGACAACAGCTTTCTTCTTTTCCTGAAGCCGGGCAAAAGAAAAATCAATTTTATCCATATTAAAACCAAATTCATCAGCCGAATGAATCTTCCGGTATAATGAAGCCCCATGGGTTAAAACCTTGGTCGGAATGCAGCCATGGTTAAGACATACACCCCCGAGAGCTTCTTTTTCGACAACAGCGGTTTTCAAGCCGAGGGACGCGGCTCTTAATGCAGCCAGATAACCGCCGGGGCCACCTCCTATAATAGTAACTTGATATTTGTCACTCATACTGAACCCCCCTTATTATTAATTACACCATCCTGGCTAGTAAAAACAGCCGGAATGATCATGGAAAAAGCTTTAACGAGGGCCCGGGTCATTCTGCTGTAACTGATATTGTAGCCAAGATCAATCAAACCTGCCGCTTTTTGACCCAATTCTACCTGCTGATCATTCATTTGGCTGTAATCTTTCTTTAAAACTATTTTATAAATATCCTGGGGCAACCTGAAAAGAATTGTTCCATGCTGCAGGATAATCCCGTCCCGGCGAAGCTGGGCACTACCGACTACCTTTTTACCATCAACCTGAATTTCATAAGCTGTCGAACTGTCAAAACATGATCCCGGTGCCAATCCGGCCCGGCCTTGTTTTTCCGGTGTGAGTGCAGCAACAATATCCAGCAAGTTAAAGGCGGTAACGAGACCGCGGCTAATAGAACGGTATGCATCTATAACTCCACCTTTATTAATAAAAGGATGTACCTCTGGAACGACAATGCTATAGGTTAATTCCTGATCGTGAAGCACAGCCCGGCCTCCGGTTGGGCGGCGAACTACATCGACCCCGGCATCCCGGCAGGCTTTCAAATCAATGACTTCATTTTCATCTTGAAAGTAACCGAGTGAGACGGCAGGAGGAAACCACTGATAAATCCGAAGCGTAGGTGGACATTCCCCGGTAGCTACTTCGTTCATTAATTCCAGATCTTTTTCCATGTTCTCCTTGCCGCTCATAGGAGGGTCAAGAATCAACCGCCATTGATACCGCATCATATTATCCTCCAGATATCATTCAGAACCATACAATCTTAAACATTATCGCTGCAAAGATTTAAACAACAATTCCAGGCCGAACTCTTTTTCAATTTTGCTCAAAGGTCGGTGGTAATTATAAATTATACCACCTGGACGCTCATTATAAAAAGGTCGGTTGCAGGCCGGGC
>PWMM01000222.1 GCA_003558195.1 Syntrophomonadaceae bacterium | reverse complement strand
TCTGTTATGCTGTTCCGGGGCATCCTTTAGTAGGTGAGGCAGCTGTTAAGCATTTGCTCAAACTATCAGTATCCCTGGGGATAAAAATTAAAATTATCCCTGGGTTAAGCTTTATGGAGCCGCTTCTAAAGGTTTTAAAAATTGATAAGATGGATGGAATAAGGTTAATTAATGCTCGATCTATTTACCAGCTGGAGGAACCCTCTCCTGATCATTTGATGATAAATGAATTGTACAACTGTGATTCTTCAGCCACCCTTAAGTCTAAACTATTAAAGCTTTATCCTGAAAGCTATCCAGTAACTCTTGTGGGGTCAGCAGAAATGCGGCGTAAAAGCTGCAGCACTACTCCCCTTCACTTGCTCGACAGTTCTTTATTAAGCAATCCCTGCATTGTTATGTATCTACCTCCATACCGGGGCTATTTAATGGGAGATTTACTGCGTATAATGGCCAGGCTTCGCGATAAAGATGGCTGTCCCTGGGACAGGAAACAGTCCAACCACTCTCTCAGGCAGTATTTGGTTGAAGAAGCATATGAAGTGGTGGGAGCAATAGACGCTAATGATGACAGTGCATTGAAAGAAGAATTGGGTGATGTGCTTTTACAGGTGGTTTTTCACAGCAGAATAGCTCATGAAGAAAATCGTTTTGATTTCTTGCAGGTTATCGAGGGGATTGTTTCTAAATTGATCAGGCGCCATCCTCATGTATTCGGCAATGCCAGGGCTTCAAATGCATCTGAAGTTAGATTGAAGTGGGAAGAGATTAAGCTAAGTGAAAAAAATAGGCAAAATGAGCACCATGATGAAGATGTCCCTGTTATAAACGTTGATCATTCCCTGCCTGCTCTGCTTAAAGCCTATAAATTACAAAAGAAAGCAGCTGACATTGGATTTGACTGGCCCTGCATAAAAGGCCCATTGGAAAAGGCCCAGGAAGAGCTAAAAGAATTGCAGGAAGCCTTAGAGGCTCAAAACCAGGACGCTATTGAGGAGGAGCTGGGTGACTATCTTTTTACCATAGTTAACCTGGCCAGGTTTTTGGGGGTTAATCCGGAATTGGCCCTGGGTAAAACTAGTGTTAAATTTATGGATCGTTTCCATTATGTTTTAGTTCAGGCTAAAAAAACTGGTCGGCCTGCTTCTGACTTTTCTCTCGAACAACTTGATAAATGGTGGGAAGAAGCTAAAAAAATAAGGAAAATAGGCAAATAAAGCAGGAATCTAAAAAACTAGGTCGAATAGCATGTATAATAAAGGGAATTAAATTTTGTATGAGGAGGGCTTTTAACAGTGAATAAGTCTGAGCTTGTAGATCTGGTAGCTGAGAAAGCTGGAATGTCAAAAAAGGATAGTGAAAAAGCTATTAAGGCAGTACTAGACAGTATTACAGATGGCCTGGTAAAAGGAGAAAAGGTACAGCTGGTAGGTTTCGGAACCTTTGAGGTTCGCAATCGCAAAGAACGAGAAGGCCGCAACCCTGCGACCGGTGAAAAAATTAAAATTGAAGCGCTTAAAGTGCCGGCTTTTAAACCGGGCAAGGCTTTAAAAGACAAAGTCAAATAATCTTAAAATGATAAGGATATTCAGACATTTATAGAGTAATGATAGAATCCCCCCTGGTTGCGGTAGCGTTTTTTCCTCTAAGGGGGGGATTACTTTCCAAAAGATTTTACTGGTTATTGTTCATTAGAAAAGCTTTGCTTTCATTGAAAGGGCATGCATTTTCTACTTAAGAAGTGATCTAAATGCTTTTTAGTAAGAAAAATGATAAAAAAGAGCAAGTAAATTTTCCACGCTATCAGAAAGATAGTAATTTTAGTTTGTACAAATTAATTAGTGCCACAGGTATTTTGATTGTTATTTGCTTGCTGGTGGTAATAGGAGCTCAATATCTCAGGCAACGTCAGGCAGAGCAAGAATTATTGGAATATAAAGCTCGTATTGATCAAATGGAACAGCGCCAGGAAGAAACTTTAAATGAAATTGAAAGATTGCAGGACTTAAATTACATTGAAATACAAGCCCGCAATCGACTTGGATTGGTTAAGCCTGAAGATCGGATTTTCCAGATAGAGGATTGACATCATCGTTATAGCAGTTATAATAACAATATCTTGAAATTATTACAATGAGGAGGAGTTTTACATCAAGGAAGACATAGTTGTAGGCAGTATAGTGGAAGGAGTGATAACCGGTATAACTAAATTTGGCGCCTTTGTTGAGTTATCTAGCGGCTCTACAGGTCTTGTCCATATATCGGAAATTGATGATGATTATGTAAAGGATATCAATGATTTTTATAAAAAATCAGATAAAGTTAAAGTCAAAGTGCTGTCAGTTGAGAACAACGGAAAAATTGGTCTTTCTATAAAGCAAGCTAAAGCAGGTTATACTCCAGGTGGCAAAAAAGATCGTAAAAAAAATGAAACTGAAAACAAAGCTTCATTTGAAGATAAAATGAATCGTTTTCTTAAAGAAAGCGATGAGCGCTTGTTAGATCTAAAACGCAACACTGAATCTAAAAGAGGCGGTCGTGGATCTTATCGTGAAGCGTTTTAAGATTTAGTGGTTAGCATAATATGAGCAGAAAGGCACTCTGTTTAAGAGTGTTTTTTTATCTAATTTCACTGCTTATATTAACAGATGGATAGGTTGTGATTAACTCTGTGCCAGTTGGAAAAAGTTAGGAGTTTTATTGCCAGGCACTTTCTACTGTATGAAAATGATATAGTTGTTGTTGCAGTATCTGGAGGGCCCGACTCTCTAACCCTTTTGCACATGCTAAATTCTATTTCAAAGCACTTCAAACTTAAGCTGGTGGTTGCGCACTTAAATCATTGCATGCGCCCTGAAGCAGATCAAGAAGAGGCTGCTGTTATAAAACTTGCCAAAGAATGGTCGCTTGCTTATGAATCAAGATCTGTTAAGGTCCGAGAATTGAAAAGCTTAAAAAAGGTTTCGGAAGAAGAAGCAGGCAGGCTGGCCCGTTATAGACTCTTTTATGACACGGCTTTTAAGTATGGCGCTTCCAAAATTGCTCTTGGCCATCACCTCGATGATCAGGCTGAAACAGTTTTATTAAACATTCTAAGGGGAACGGGTGTAGATGGTCTGGCGGGAATCCTTCCAAAGAATAGCCAGGGTGGACTAGATTTAATCAGGCCTTTGCTTTGTCTAAGGCGCACTGAAATTGAAGAATACTGCAGAGAAATGAAGTTAGAACCTTTTACTGACAGTAGTAATCTGGAAACTGATTATACCAGGAATAAATTGCGTCTTGAACTGATCCCCCAGCTGGAAAAAAAATATAATCCCAGGATCAGAGAAGCTCTTTTTGGATTGGCTACCCTTGCAGCTGAAGACAGGCATTTATTAAATGCTTTATCCCAAAAAAAATACCTGGAAATTGCTAGTTTTGGTGATAAGGAGACTTTTTTAAACAGGGTTAAACTTCTCAAGCTGCCTTTGGCTTTAAGCAGTCGGATTTTAAGAAAAGCCCACAAGAAATATGCTCCTCAAAGAGAACTAAACAGCCATCACCTCGGACAAATCTTAGCTTTGCTGGAAAGTAATAAAACCTCTGGACAGGTTACCCTCCCTGGGAATACTATTTTACACTTGTCCCAGGAGCAGGTAATCATAACCAGCTCAGATAGAGAAAAGAAATCCAGCATTTTCCCGACAAACATTTCTGTACCGGGCAAAACACCTCTGGCTGATGGTTCGATAATAGAAGCCAGTTTTATAAAGAAAGAAGAATTGTTGTGGCCGCCTATCAAATACCAGGCTTATTTGGATTATGATTCATTGCCTTCTGGAAAATTAACAGTCCGAGCCAGATGGCCGGGAGCCAGATTTCATCCCCAGGGCTTACCTGGGTCGAAAAAACTGAAAGATTTTTTTATTGATCAAAAAATACCCCGATACAGAAGAGATCAAGTACCCCTGGTAACAGATAATGATAAAATTGTATGGGTGGTTGGACTTAGAATTGCAGAGCAGTACCGGGTTACAGAAAAAACTAATAAGGTTTTAGTTTTAGCTTATAAAAAAAAGAAATTGCCCAGGCTGATAAAAACCGGCGATAATAAAAGAGGTGGTTCACAAGATGACAGAGCATTTCATAAATGGTAAAAGAATTGAAGATCTTGAAATAATTATTTCTTCAGAGCAAATACAATCAAGAGTTCGTGAAATGGCAGCACTAATCTCGAATGATTATAGAGGCAAAAGGCCTCTGCTGATAGGAGTTCTAAAAGGAGCTGTTATTTTCCTCAGTGATTTGATTCGATCTTTAACCATCCCTTTAGAAATTGATTTTATTGCGGTATCCAGTTATGGAAATTCAACAGCTTCATCGGGTGTAGTGCGAATTTTAAAAGACCTGGAACAAAGTATTCAGGGTAAAGATGTTCTCATTGTTGAAGATATTGTGGACACAGGTTTAACATTGAATTACCTGGTAGATAACCTTGGCAGCAGACAACCTAAATCCTTAAAAGTAGTAACCTTGCTAGATAAACCTGATCGCAGGAAAGTGGTTTTTGAGCCCGACTATTGTGGTTTCGCCATACCCGATCGTTTCGTGATCGGCTACGGTCTTGATTATGGGGAAGACTTCCGCCAACTCGCCGATTTGCGCGCATTGGACGAATAGTATTATCGAAAAAGTGATAAGCTAAGCTGTTTATTGCTTTGAACAGGGCAGTGTGTTACAATTTATTTCAGCCTTCCAGGGCACACTTGGAGAGGAGGGTACTATTTGAGCCCATTTTTCAGACAAATTTTATTTTACCTGGTAATAGCCATGGTAGTAGTAATTCTACTGACAACCTTCAATACCGGGCCGCAACCTGAGGAAATAAGCTACAACCAGTTTGTAGAGAAAATAGAAAACGGTCAAGTAGAAAAAGTAATTGCACATGGCAATGAAATTGAGGCTGTCCTTGTTGATGGGACTGAAATCGAAACTACTCGCCCAGAGGACCATCAGCTGACAGAACTTTTATTGGAGCATAATGTTTCTTATTCGCCTAACCCTGAGCGAGGCCCCGAATGGTGGCAGACAGCACTTACATATATGATTCCCTTTTTGCTCATTATCGGGATCTTCTTCTTTTTTATGCAGCAGTCTCAAGGTGGCGGTAATCGAGTTATGAATTTTGGAAAAAGTAAAGCCAAGCTGCAGGAAAGTGATAAAAAGAAAGTAACTTTTCAAGATGTGGCAGGCGCCGATGAAGAAAGAGCAGAACTCTCTGAAGTAGTGGATTTTCTAAAAGATCCCCGCAAGTATATTGAAATTGGAGCAAGAATTCCGAAAGGGATTTTATTGGTTGGACCGCCTGGGACCGGTAAAACCTTGCTGGCCAGGGCTGTTGCTGGAGAAGCAGGAGTGCCTTTTTTTAGCATCAGTGGTTCTGACTTTGTGGAAATGTTTGTTGGTGTTGGTGCTTCCAGGGTCAGGGATATGTTTGAAAATGCCAAAAAGAATTCTCCCTGTATTGTTTTTATTGATGAAATTGATGCTGTTGGTAGACAACGGGGAGCGGGCCTCGGTGGGGGGCATGATGAAAGAGAGCAAACATTAAATCAGCTTTTGGTTGAAATGGACGGATTTGATGTTAATGAAGGGATTATCATTATAGCTGCTACCAACCGACCCGATATTTTAGATCCTGCTTTGCTCAGGCCGGGGCGCTTTGATCGCGAAATCACAGTCACCTTGCCTGACGTTAAAGGAAGAGTGGAAATTCTGAAGGTTCATACTAAAAATAAACGGCTTTCTGAACGCGTAGAATTAAAAAGCCTGGCTCAGGGAACCCCGGGGTTTACCGGTGCCGACCTGGAGAATGTTGTAAATGAAGCAGCACTGTTAACTGCCCGCGCTTCTAAAAAGCTTATTAGTATGAAAGAACTCGAGGAAGCTGTGGAAAGAGTTGTAGCCGGAACTCAGAAAACAAGTCGGGTGATAAGTGAATTTGAGAAAAAGATTGTTGCCTATCATGAAGCCGGTCATGCCCTGGTTGGTTACCTTCTTCCTCACACCGATCCAGTGCATAAAGTTTCCATTATCCCTCGGGGTCGAGCTGGAGGCTATACCTTAATGTTTCCGGAAGAAGATCGTTATTATATGACCAGGACAGAATTACTGGATAGAGTAAGTACCTTGCTTGGGGGGCGGGTTGCTGAAAAATTGGTTCTTAATGATATCAGTACCGGGGCCCAGAATGACCTGGAGAGAGCGACCCAAATAGTGCGTCAGATGATCATGGAATATGGAATGAGTGATAGCCTGGGACCAATTACTCTCGGCAGGAAGCAGGATCAAGTTTTTTTAGGCCGTGATTTGGGAAGGGACCGTGATTACAGCGAAGAAATTGCCAAATCCATTGACCAGGAGATTAGAAAATCCATAGATGATTGTTACCAAAAAGCCCAGGATATCCTTGAAGGAGAACGTTCTAAGCTTGAAAGAATTGCTCAGGCATTGTTAGAAAAAGAAACTCTTAATTCGAAAGAAATTAAAGCTTTAGTTGAAGGTCGGGAGCTGCCAGAGCCGGAAGAAGAGTTTGACGATGAAGCCGAGGACAGTCACAGAGAGGAACATGAAGAAGATTTTGAATCAGAAGAGAAAACAATTGTTTCCACTGAGCAGAGCAGCCCTGTTGATGATTACCTTTCAAGCGAATCTGCTGAAGAAGAAATGGCCAAGCCGGAATTGGATGAAGAGAGTACAGAAAAAGAAAAAGCGAAACGGCAGGCATCATTTCAACAATATAGTGAACAGAGTGATAACCCAACTAAAGATCATTAGCAAAACCAGTATTGCAGGCCAGGTGATGAACCTGGCCTTTTTAATTCTTTTTAAATATCAATAAATGGTATTAGGAGATGTTTTTTTGGTTCTAGGATTGACTGATATTCCCGGTATCAAAGTAGGTGTAGCACACAACCGAAGCGCTGCTACCGGTGTTACCGTGGTGCTGATTGAAGAAGGAGCTAAGGCTGCGGTTGAAGTTAGAGGCTCTGCTCCGGGAACCAGGGAAACCGACCTTTTAAAACCTGGATGTTTGGTGGAAGAAGTTCAAGGTTTGGTTTTAGCTGGCGGAAGTGCTTATGGCCTTGAAGCAGCTATTGGTGTAGTAGAATATCTGGAAAAGAAAAACCTGGGTTTCCAGGTGGATCGCTTTAAGATTCCCATTGTCCCTGCTGCAGTACTATTTGATTTATTAATTGGCGATGGTAATATCAGGCCTGACCGCGAAATGGGATTTGAAGCATGTGGTAATGCTTCATCCGATACGGTTCCTGAAGGTTCTGTCGGAGCTGGTTGTGGTGCTACTGTTGGAAAAGTTTATGGTCTGGGTAGCGCTATTAAATCCGGGCAAGGTTCCTTTGCTTGTAAAAGCAACGATCTCATTGTAGCTGCACTTGTAGCAGTTAATGCTTTTGGTGACGTTTATAATCAAGACGGCATTTTAATGGCTGGGCCACGCAACCCTCACTCGGGTGAAATGGAGAAAACAGTCACCAGTCTGATCGGAAATGGCATGCAGGGAGGACCGGGAAATACCACACTGGGGATAATTGGCACAAATGCCGCTTTAGATAAACTATTATTGCAAAAAATTTGTCAGCTTGCTCATGACGGACTGGCTCGTTCAATTTGGCCTGTACATACGATGTGGGATGGAGATACTATATTTGCTCTATCCAAAGGAGATGTACATGCAGATGTTAATATTGTTGGCATAATGGCTGCTGAAGCAATTAGTCGAGCTGTAGAGAGGGCCATAACAGAGGCCGACTCCATCTGTGGAGTGCCTGCAGCAGCTGATCTTTCAACAAAGAAAGCTTAAAAATGTATATAAAAATATGTGAAAAGCTGAACTTTATGGCAGGAATCTGCGCAGTGATGTGGAATTTAATCCTGTGCCTGTGTTTATACATTGAGGTAAACACTATTTAATTAAAATTACAAGGAGGTTGTTTAAATGCCGTTAGATCCAACTAAACATGCTGACTGGGAAATTG